>JBFZBH010000084.1:0-5991 GCA_041308525.1 Phycisphaerae bacterium
TACCTTGCTCCAGACCTTCCCCCTTTTGGCATCTATTGCCGCCTTTTTATGTTTTATTCCTGCCCAGTGTGAATGGCCTGACATAATCGCTCCTGTAATTACCTGTTTTTTAGTAGGGTATCATTTCCTTTAATTTTGCGCATTATACCCTATTTTGCCGGCCTGCAAATATCTTTTTAAAAAAGCACAGGGCCGGGCTGCGGAGGAGAGGAGAAAGAGGAAACCCGACCCTGTAAGGTCTTTAAGATTGCTTACCTTTCTATTAAATACTACAAGCGGGGTTCTAAAATGTTCGCTCTTAAAAACTGAATTTTTCCTGTTTTTCTTTAAAAAAAGACAGGACCGAGTTGAGGAGGAGAGGAGGAAGCGGAACTCACTCGGCCCTGAAAAAGACATCTAATTTCATTACTTACTCTATTATAAAATGTTCGTTCGTTGATGCAAGTTTTTTTTATTTAATTATAAAAATTTATTCATTTACAGAAGCTCTTGCACTTTTACTCATCATGCTGAAAATTTCAACCCCTGTTGTTCCTCTGTAACCATTAAAATTATCTCATATTCTCGCAATTTAATGCTATCAGGTTATTCCTTATTTTGCAACCCCCTATCCCTTATTTTTTTAATTAAATTTGAAATATCTCCTCTTTTTTGGTAAAAAAAAGCCATCATAATATTTTCAGGATTATTTTTATGGCGGTTCAGTTTATTATAGGCAGAAGTGGAACTGGCAAATCGGCCGTCTGTATTAGCTCGATTGTCAAGCATCTTCTCGATAAAAACCAAAGGCGGCCGCTCATTTTGCTCGTGCCGGAACAGGCCACATATCAGGCAGAAAAGGCCATCCTCTCTGATAGTAAAATTAGCGGCTTTTTTGGCGGAAACCTCCTTCAAAACCAGCCTTTTTATGATAAATCCTCGGTTAATATCCTGTCATTCGATCGCCTTCAGTTTCTTCTACTCGGCAGAAATACTGCAAAAAAGCAGCTTTCGAACATAGGCCGCCAGATGATTGTCCACAGGATTCTGACCGATTGCAAAGACAAGCTGCAATTGTTTTCTTCAGATTCCATATCACCCGGCCTCAGCCGCCGTTTCGCCCGCATTATTGCCGAGCTTCACCAGTATGCAAAGCAGCCGGCAGATATCGATGCCCTCATCGGCAAGCTTAAAAAAGATGAGCACAATAATCTTGCTGCCCTCAAATTCACAGATATCGCCCTTGTCCTGTCGAATTATCTGAAGTTTATCAATGGAAAATTCATCGACCCCGATACACAAATAAACCTCGCAAGACTCGCAGTCGCAAGCGCCCCATTTCTGAAAAATGCCCTGCTTTGGATAGATGGCTTTGCAGGTTTCACTGCCGGTGAAATTGCTATCCTCACCGAGCTTCTCAAGGCCGCAGATGACAGCCGAATTGCTCTTTGCCTGGATCCGGCAAATATCGATTTGAAAAAGCACACACTGAAAATTTCCGACCCCGCTTCCCTCTTCAGCCCGACCGAAAAAACCTTTACCCAGCTTGTAGAAATAATAAAACAATGCAGACTGACACTCGATAGCCCTCTTGTCCTCGATAAACCCGTCAGATTTTCTTCTTCCCCACAGCTTGCCCATATCGAACGAAATATCTTTCAGCATAATCCGCCGAAGATTCCTGTTGATAACAGCATGTGTGTTATTTCGTCGCCGAGCAGCAGGATGGAAGTTCAATTTGTCGCAAGACAAATTACAAAGCTGGTTAGAGAAAAAAATCTCCGCTACCGCGATATCGCCGTCATCACTCCTTCAATCGATGAATATGAACATTACATAAAGGCCTCTTTCGCTGATTACAACATTCCGGTTTTTATCGATAAGCGCCAGTCACTCTGCCATCACCCGGCAGTATGTTTTATTCTCTCTGCACTTCAGGCAGCAACAGCCGGCTTTTCAAACGCCGACATTTTCTCTTATCTTAAAAGCCCCTTTGCGCCTGTGGAAAACAGTGAAGTTGACCTTTTGCAGAATTATTGTATTGCCTTCGGAATTAATAATACCGA
This sequence comes from Phycisphaerae bacterium, assembly GCA_041308525.1. Taxonomy (GTDB): domain Bacteria; phylum Planctomycetota; class Phycisphaerae; order Sedimentisphaerales; family Anaerobacaceae; genus Fen-1359. The sequence goes on from JBFZBH010000084.1 coordinate 2,046, forward strand.
CTGGATAAGCAAATCTGACTGGTCCTATGACGACAAAAATACTCCTGAATTTGACGAAAATCTCATAAACCAGGTTCGCAGGAAAGTGATAACGCCCTTGCTTTCTCTTAGAGACTCTTTGTGCGATGAAGACTGTTCGTCAAAACACATTACCCCTCAGCAATTTACAAAAATCATCTTCGACTTTATCAGCGGTATGCAGTTTTCAAAAAAATTGTCGGCCTTAATCGAACAGGCAGTCCATCAGTCCGATTATACCGCAGCCGATGAGCACCGCCAGTTTTATGATGCCCTCATCGACCTCTTCGATGAATTTTGCGAGGTCTTTTCCGGCAGCGAGATGACAAGTCAGGAATATTTATCCATCTTGTCTGACTCATTCTCGCAGTTGTCTCTCGCACTCATTCCGCCAACTCTCGACCAGGTCATTGTCGGCTCCATCGATCGCAGCCGCCACGGCGGATTGAAAACAGTTTTTCTGCTCGGAGCATCCCAGAAACAGTTTCCCTCTCCTGTTTTATTCGACAGTCTCTTAACCGACGACGACCGCCTCGCTGCTGAATCTGCAAATTTCAGCCTTGCTCCTCCCGTTCGCAGCAGCCTCACCGACCGGCAATATCTCTCCTATATCGCCTTCACCCGTCCTTCACAGTCTTTATTTATCACATATCCGCTCTCAGATGAAAAAGGAAGACCCCAGCCGCTTTCACAGTTTGTCGCGAACCTCGAATCACTCTTCGAAGATTTCAAAGAGCAAACCATCTCTGGCGAGCAGCATTCGTTAGAATCAATCTACAGCCGCTCTGACTGCCTTGATTTACTCTGCTCTGGCCTCGGCAGAGACACCTCGCAAAAACTTCCCGACTCTCGAATTCCTGCTGAACTTGCAGATTATCTCTGCGATGATGACACCCTCGAAGACCTCGGCCAATCCGTCAGGCTGGCGATTAATTATGATAACAATGCTGCCCTCGATAATGCCCTGGCCCAAAACCTTTTCGGCAAAGTTGTCCGCTCATCCGCAACTAAGCTTAGCACCTTCGCCAAATGTCCATTTCAGCATTTCGCAAAGTTTCTCCTCGAATTGAGGAAAAGAAAGGAATTCAAGCTCGAACCACTCGACCTCGGCACCTTCTATCATCAGGCCATCGATAATCTCTTCAGGCGATTAAAATCCGATAAAAAAGATTTGGCTTCTATTTCAGATGAGGACCTTTTGAAAATCTTGCACACCACCCTTGACGTTTTTTTCCGTGAAAACACCTTCATTTCGAATTTCAAAAACCGCAGGCTCCACAACGCCTATGTAATTGATGCTGCCTGTTCTAATCTGGAGTCCTGCATCCTTGCTGTCGCCGAAATGGCCCGTGCGGGTAGTTTCAGACCGCGATTTTCCGAAATATGGTTTGGTAATGAATCAGAAAACGACCGCTCACTCGGTGAATTTAAAATTCAACTCCCCGGTAAACGCACCTTAATCCTGAGAGGAAAGATTGACCGCCTCGATATCGCTGAAATTGAAGGTAAAAAAATCGCAGCCGTCTTCGACTATAAAACCAGGTGGGGTTCATTCAGCTGGTCTGATTTCTGCTACGGCCTCGATGTCCAGCTGCCGCTTTATATGCTTGCAGTGAAAAATGCAGACCCCAAGTTCGGAATTGATGATGTCGCAGGTGCATTCTATATACCCATCGAAGTAAAACTGCAAAAATCAACGCTCGAAGAGCTTCCCCAAAAACCTGCCGGCTTCCTCTACAAGGCAAAAGGAATATTCAACGGCCTGTATTTCAGATTTTTCGATTCGAAGACAACCCAAAAAACAAGCCCTTATTACAACTTCTTCATCACTAAGGAAGATGAGCCTTACGGCATCTATGATAAGTATGGCGCTTTAAGACCCGGCGACTTCGAAAAATTCCTTAAAATCGCTGAAAAGAAAATCATCGAGCTGACTGAAAAAATCCTTTCCGGCAAAATTTCCGTCGAGCCTTATAAAATGGGCACAAATACTCCCTGTCCCTGGTGCGATTTCAGGCCGCTTTGCAGGCTCGATTGGCAGATAAACGATTACAACAATTTAACAACAGTAACGAAAACCGAAGTTCTCGAAGGAAGTGTTGCTCCCGATGACAGAAAAAAAGATTAAATGGACCGACCAGCAGCAAACCGCTATAACCGCCCGCGATAGCGATGTCCTCGTTACAGCCTCCGCCGGCACCGGCAAAACCGCTGTCCTCGCCGGAAGGGCTGTCGATATAGTCAGCGATAAATCCATCTGCCCCGATGTCTCCAACATTTTAGTCATAACCTTCACCGATGCCGCTGCTGAGCAGATGCGCTCCCGTATCGCCGATTATCTGCAGTCTGCCTTCAACCGGACAAAAAATCAGCACCTTTATCATCAGCTTCTGCTGCTTGCCGCCGCGGACATCAGCACTATTCACTCTTTCTGCAAACGTCTCATCACCGAATATTTTTACCGCCTCGACATAGACCCAACCTTCCGGGTCATCGATGACGACGAGCAAAAGCTCCTCAAAGCAGAAGTCCTCGAAAAAACTATCGACTGGGCCTGGCAGCAGCCAAACCTCCAGCAGGACTTGCGCAGCCTGCTCTATCACCGAGACCTGCGAACAGATGAGGGCTTCTTCTCGAATATAATTGACCTCAGTAATTTCCTCGATTGCATAGTCTCAAGACAAGACTGGCTCAGCAGGGCCTTGCTGCTTGCAGATGACCCATCCGGCCTTGCTGACCGTCAGAAAAAAATCATCTCTAAAAAATTAACTCAAATTCTCCATCAGATTACTTTTGCTATAAGCCTCTACGCAAAAGAAAATCCCGATGGCTACTGGATGTCCTCCTGGGACAAGCCCTTCATAAAAACAATTAACGATGCCCTCAGTTTTCTTAATAAAAATAAATGGGACAAAGCTTTCGAAATTTTAAATAATTATCAAAAGCCGTCGAAATATAACTATACCCCTCGGGATATCAAAGGGCCTCTAAAAGATGTTATCGCAGACCTTGCAAAAGCCTCCAAAAGTGATTTTGAAAAGATTTTCGGCCTCGCACTGCTTAATCCCGAATACCTCGAGCAAATGAACACATCTGTCAGGCCGCAGGTCCGTCTGCTGGTTGCTCTCGTGCGGAAATTCGACCGTTTGTATGAGCAGGCAAAAAAAACAATCAACTGTCTGGATTTTTCCGACCTTCAGCACTACGCACTAAAACTCCTCACCGACCCCAATAGCCCCAAGCCCGCTCCTTCCGACGTGGCCCTCGCCCTTCGAAGAAGATACAAACATATCTTCGTGGATGAATACCAGGATATCGACCTTCTCCAGCAGGCAATTCTCGAAAGGCTTAGTTCCGGCAGAAACGTCTTTGTCGTCGGCGACATCAAGCAAAGCATCTACGCCTTTCGCGGCGCCCAGCCCGATATCTTCCTCCAGAGACTCGCCCCCGCAGTAAAAGACCCGAGAAAAGCAGCCCCCTCACTTCGAGTTGACCTCACTGCCAACTGGCGCTCCAACAAGGAAATTCTCGACTTCGTCAATAAAATATTCGGACGCATAATGTCCGCTTCCTTCGCAGGCCTCACTTACGACCAATCCAGCCGCCTGACACCCGCCGAAGAGCAAAACCAGCCGCCTGCTGTTTCTCCAGCCGTAGAATTCAATCTGCTTGATGAAGAAATTGATTACGATGAGTTTACCAGCAGCCAGGCCATCAAAAAACTTGTTGGGTGAACCGGTTTCTAAAATGGGAATAGGTTTATAACAAATGAATGCAGCGTCTGTCACGTTTAATAATTCCTTCACGCCATCCCGTTTGGTGAAGTTGATAAACGTGAGGTTTGATAATCCCATCTGTTTTACATTGCCTTTCAACCGATCAACCAATGCGCCATCTCCGCAGATAAAAAAGTGAATGGACAATTCTG
>JBFZBH010000085.1:0-6896 GCA_041308525.1 Phycisphaerae bacterium
CTCTTCCGATCTCGAATATTTCCGCGAATGGTCTGCATTTTTCCTGGGACTGGGACGGTGTTCATTTTGTCAGCCTCGGCGTGCGTCCGGGAACCGAGCTTCGCCCGTATAATCCTCACGGCAGTCTCGATTTCCTGAAAGAGGATCTTGCAAAATATGTTGGGAATTCGGGAAGGGCAGTTGTGGTGTTCCAGCATTTCGGATTCGATGCAGCGCATAGTCTCGGCTGGTGGACTGAAGAGGAAAGAGACGCTTATTATCAGGTCATAAGGGATTACAATATTCTGGGCATCATACACGGTCACTCCCACGCCTGCGAGATTTACACATGGAACGGAATCGACATATACAATGCACCGCATATGCAGTGGAAACCGGAATATCTGGGCTTTTTTGTCGCCAATATTACGCCGGATGAAATGACTGTTGCCCAGCGCCAATCCGACGGCACCTGGGGATTGCGAAGTAAAAAGAAGATTTTCCTTTCGTATTCGCAGGGCAATCCTGCTGCGGTTGTGCATAATGCCGGCGGCGCTTCTGATGTTGCTGCAATAACCGCAAAACTGAACGGCAAACTTGTTTATCAGGACCCGAACTGCAAAGATTCTGAAGTATATGTTTATTGGGGAAAGAATGACGGCGGGAAGGAAAAGGGGGCCTGGGAAAATACAGTGAAACTTGGCAAAAAAGAGACCGGTGAATTTTATTGTGACATCGGCAGCCTCAATGCGGACAGCGTTTACTATTATCGATGCTTAGCAGTAAACACAAAGGGAGAGGATTGGGCGGATTATTCGGCCAAATTCAGGACAAGTCCGGCTGCGGAAATTGCCAACAAAGCGGCGGCGGAGATTACAATGACGGGAGCATCGCTGTCTGGTGATTTGAAGGCGGCTGCTGTCGAGCCTGTTTCTGTGACTATTTACTGGGGCAAGAAGGACGGCAAAGATGATTCGGGCACCTGGACAAATTCACTGCCGCTGGGCGACTGCAAGGTCGGAGGTTTTTCGGCAGCGGTTAAGAATCTTGATGCGGATACAACGTATTACTTCCGCAGTTTTGCAAAGAATAAGTACGGCATCGCCTGGGCTGCAGCAAGCGAATCTTTCCGGACTCAGCCTGCTGTTCGGATTGATAACGGCGAAGGAAGTTCTCAAATAGGCCTGACAAACGCAACTGTCAGCGGCAATGTTTTGCTCGATAATTCACCGCCGACGGAGGTCATTATTTACTGGGGTGACAATGACGGCGGAACCGCCAAAGAGGATTGGGACAATCAGATATCGATGGGTATTAAGGAAGCAGGCTCTTTCAAAACTAAAATAGAAAAACTGCAGCCCGAGACAACGTATTTTTATCGATGTTTCGCCTCAAACTCTTCAGGCAGCCACTGGGCCGAAAAGTCGGAGTTCTTCACTACGGCGAAGGATTTCAGCGGCTGGAAGCACAAAATTAAAATAACCTTCAAGGGCTATGAAAAGGAAGATACACTGAGGAATTTTCCCGCCCTGATTGTACTGAACGAGCAGATAGACGGATTTAAATATTCTCAGTTCGAATCTGCTTTAGGCGGGGACCTTAGATTTTCGGATGAAAATGGTTCAGAATTAAGATTTGAAATCGAAAAATGGGACACGGTTGCTAATTCATTGGTCTGGGTGCAGGTCCCTCGCATAAAAGATGCAAGCAGTCATATATTCGCATACTGGGGAAATGCGGGCCAAAAAGAGCTGCCTGCTTATGCTTTAAACGGACAGGCCTGGTCGGATGGTTTTGCGGCTGTCTGGCATATGGGTGAGCCTGATGTGCGCGATTCAATGAACAAGAACAACGGTGTATCTAAAGGAAATGCAAGCGTTCCAGGTGTAATAGGAATTGCACAATCATTCGAGAGACCGAAAAGCTATGCACAGATTGACAGGGTCAGTCCGGCGCTGGATATAAAAGGAGAAATAACAATCTGTGCGTGGGTGAAACCTTTGGGTGCAAAGGACATTTTAGGTATCGTTACGAAAGGTGAAAGCTGGGGAGAATATAATCTTCATATCAAAGACGGTTCGGCGAAACCTGCATTCGAGCTTAAACCATTTTTGCCCGATGCGCGCTCTGCGCCTCTGGGCAAGACGAGCATTAAAACCGGTGAGTGGTGCCATATCTGCGGCACCTGGGACGGCGCGAATGCAAAGCTTTTCGTCAACGGCCAGCTCGATGCGCAATCGAAAGGTAAGGGAAGCATAAGCTCCGGCTCACATATTTTTACTATTGGAACGATATCTGAGCGTTTTACTCCATCAATAATTGACGAGGTCCAGATATCGAATACCTCCCGCAGCGATGACTGGGTATGGGCATCGTGGCTGAACACGAGTAAAAACAAAGACTTTTGTGATTATTCGGTGGTAAACAAGTAAAATCCGATTGCGTCTTAAAATATTGACATCTTTTGGGAATTGGGGTATAAGGTCTTGCATTAGAGGCCGGTTTCTCTATTTTTCCCCTTTTTAACGGGGGGATGAGGAATGCGGTAAAGTTTCGGCCTTTTTAGATTTGATGTTTTTAGGGAGATTTTTATGGCTGCTATTAAGCCTGATATAAGCGTGCAATATACCGATAGTGCCAATGTGGTTACTTTTTTGAAGGAAAAAATTCTCGAAGAAAAAGATATTCGCCGCCTCGAGGAGTCTATTTTCCCGGTGATAGAGCGTTCCGAGAACATACATCTTGTCCTCGATTTCAGCAATGTGCAGTTCCTTTCTTCATCCGTGCTGGGCTTACTTTTGAAAATCAGCAAGAAAATTTATGAGCGCAACAGCAGGCTCGCCCTGTGCAACATCAATCCTAAGATATATGAAATTTTCAAAATCACCCGTTTGAACAAGATTTTTGAAATTTATGAGGATATTGACAGTGCTGTGCAGGGCTTATCAGCCCCCCAACAGGATGTTTAGGCCGCGGCAGCAGTATAATTCGAAGTGCTGCAGCGGATGATTTGAAGCTTTTTATAAAATTAATTATTCGAGTTGCCATTTATGCCATCAGAAATGCCGAACGGCACTTCGGTAAGTGTTCAGGGCAGGACATCTGCTGCCGAAAGGGTCTTTAAGCGTATCCTGGCCGGTTTGAAAGCCAACGGGTTCTCTACTGAGGACATTTTTGCAGTGCATCTGGGTCTTGAGGAGGCATTTATTAATGCAGTCAGGCACGGCAACAAGTCCAACCCGAATAAAAAGGTCAATATTACATTTGATATAAAGCCCGACAAGGCCGAGATTTGCCTTCAGGACCAGGGCGAAGGTTTCAACCCTGATTCCATACCGGACCCAACCAGCCCGGACAATATCTTTAAGATCGGGGGCAGGGGGCTGTTTCTAATTCGTTCCTATATGGACGCAACGAACTTTAACGATAAGGGCAACCGCATCTGTATGGTTAAATATAATTCTAAAACCCGCGAAAATTCATCAAAAAAACGTGCCTCAAAGTAATCAGACTTCACAAAAAGTTATCTTTTAGTCGATATATATCGAAAAACAGGTGAGCTATGACAAACAGACTTATTGTTTCTTTCGTATGTTTATTTCTTTTAACCGGCTGTATTTACAAAGAAGAGCCGCCTTTGGTATTGAAACAAACTGTTCCGCCTCCCCAGCCTAAAATAACACCGGCCCCTCCCCCTGTAGTCAGCCTGTATCCCCAGGAATGGTTCCCTCCCAAGGGTATAGAGAGGAAATGGACAGCAATAATAATCCATCATTCTGCTACGGCTGAAGGGAACGCTGCTATTTTTGACAAATGGCACAGGGAAGAAAAGAATTGGAACGGGGTTGGGTATGATTTTGTCATTGGAAACGGTTCTAATAGCAGCAACGGCCTGGTCGAGGTTACATACAGGTGGCGACAGCAGACAACAGGGGCACACTGCGGCGGCACGCCCGGCAACTGGGCCAATGTGGAAGGTATCGGAATCTGCCTTGTCGGGGATTTCAATAAGACAAGCCCGTCTGAAAGACAATTGCAGTCGCTTGCAAAACTCGTTGGTTTTCTGCAAAAAAGATACGGCATTCCAGACAGCCGAGTTTTCGGTCATGGAAATACTCCGGGAGGGCGTGCAACAGATTGCCCGGGGCGGTATTTTTCTTTGTACCGCTTAAAAGCCATGCTTTAATCACTGCGGCGCAGCAAAAGATTATTTTACATTACCACTTCCTATAATGTCCTTTTAAGGCAAACGGAAAAATGCTTTTTTATGGGAATTGGAGGGAATTTTTCTGATAAGGCAAAAAGAGGCAAGTAAACCACTGATTATGCCGAAAGTTTAAAGGTGTGTGGTTTATTGCGGAATGAAGAGGGATAGACAGGATGAATATGAATGATGCAATATTTTCACCGGCAAGCGTCTTAAGCGAGCAGATAGCTCGGCAGATGTTCGAGAGTCTTCCTGAAAACGGGCCTGTTATTGTCATTTTCGACAGGGAGGGCAACTGCTGGCCGAGCAATACGGAGGAGTTTTCGAGGCTGCATTTGAATGAAAGTTTTTTGAGGGAGGTTTGCAGCAAGGTCGATGACGGCGAAGAGCCGGTCGTAACTCAGCTCGAGGAATACTGCATCGTTTCTTCCCAGCTTGCGACAAAGCAGACCAACTGCGGTTATGTTGTAATCGTTTTGCCGCAGTACAGCCCTGAATCGGCACTGGCAAATATTAATTTGATAGAAATACTGCTGGGCCAGGTCAATCTCATCGCAAGGCTGATGGAAAAAAATAATATGCTGTATGAAATGCAGATGAGACATCATTCCTCATCCTCGTTCAACTCATAATTATTTTCCTAAAGCACATAAAATCCCGGGGTGATGATTTCTTTATTTTGTCCGAATTTAATAATATTTAATCAAAGCTGAAGAGATTACAGCTTTCACTGCGGCGTTACTATTCATAAAAAAAGAGAAGTAAAAATGCGAGTACATTTTTACTTCTCCCGGTTTCTTTCATCTTTGCAAACCTGCCAAGTGACAGGAGGACTAAAAGCTTATGCCGAGTCCCCAGATATACTTGACATCTGTTTTATCCGTTTCGGCTGCAGGAGATGCATCATAGTTAAAAATGATTTTGAAGTTTGTAAACATACTTTCGCTGATATCGGCGCGAATCTCAGCATTCGAGGTAAGAAAGTAATCTGAAAACTGCTCCAGGCTCGGGTAATATGTAAGGTTATGTATGAATTTTATGTTTTCGAGCAATTTTGCATCGAAGTCATAACCGACCTGGGCGGAGAGTTCGGTGTTGCTCTCTGTTTGATTATCGTATTTTTCATACAGTGATGCGAGACCGCCGCGAGTTGCGAAGTTCATATTTTTCGACTCTATCCACTGATAACCGGCGCCGCCGCCGAGAATCACTCTTCTGTCAAGCTCGGCAATACTGTCTTTTTCGTAGCTTCCATTTCCAAAAACAAAGAATTTCTTTGTCAGGAAGTAATCGTAAATTCCTTTAATTCTCCACCAGTCTTCAATAGGCTCCTTGTCACCGGTGATTTCATCTTTTTGTCTTGTTCTGACGTAGTCGCCGCTTAACTGCGTTCGGTCGTTTTCGGTGCGTTTTCTCAAATTGATGCTGGCAATAATGCTGTCAGTGTTAGTATTGCCGTGTGTTGCGCTGTATCCGGCAGAGATGTCGCCTTCCCATTTCGGTTTTGGCGGAATGGGAGGATTTATCGAAGTGATACTGACCATTTCAAATTCCTGGGCCTTGAGGAGCTTAGTTTCCTCAATCGCAAAATAATTGTCTTTAGCGGACGCCACTTTTTCCTTCAGGACAGTCCCATCTTTCAGATGCACTTCAATAGGATCGCTGCTGCTTAAGGTTTTGATATTTGAAAAATCGATTGTAATTGTGCCAGCAAGGTCTGATTTTAGAATGAGTTTTCCATCGACCAGGCTTTCTATCTTTCCTGTGAGGCGGTCGCCGTTTTTGAGGTAGATTTCATCGGCACTTTCCCATATTTGATACACTATATTTCGTCATAATTTTACTGAATTAAGCAATATTTTTGGGCAATCTGCGTAATCTTAATGATTATCTGCCGGATGACGGGAATCAAGAAATCCGAAGCCGAGGTTTGTTATAGATACCTGTTTTTTGGAATTAATTACTTTGGCAGGACGGCGATTTGAGCAAGTGACCAGCGCTGTGAGAGGAGGGCCGGATTTTGGGGATTTAAAACTATGCGGCTGTCTGAATAATCGAGGGCGAGGCCATTTGCTTTGTTGATAAATATAAATTTTTCATTTTGTTTTTTTACAATCCAGCGCTGAGAGGCACTTTCGCTGTCCCAGTTGATAATTACGGAGGAGTCGTTTGCATCGAGGGGCAGTCCGGCGTTCAGCTTGATAATTTTGTATTCATTGCTGCCGAGGTGATAGAGCCAGATATAGTCATCTATAGTTTCAGAACTTTTTTTGAGGACGGCTTTAGCATCGGCAAGTCGGTTGTCGGGGACGCCGAGCAGCCTGCCATCTGAGGAAACGAGGCGATAGGCGCCATCTCTAATAAGGCCGCCTTCGATGACTGCTGGCTTTCCCTTCAGCACCCAGTCATAGACCCGTTTGTAATAAGAGTTCGGGTCCAATGCGCCGAAGATATTACGCATCTGCCAGCCCGGCTTTGCATTTGCGGTGTCGGCAACTATCCAGGCGTTGCGCTCGTGGACATCATCGAAAGAGCCGACGATAATGAATTTCGGATTATTTTTTTTGGCCTGGAGGAAAGAGTAATCGAGCCAGGAAAGATTTTTTCGCCATTTATCCTCAGTGGTATGGGGGCTGTCAAATTTCACAGAGCCGGTGACAAACATCGAGACAGGAGAGGGGACAGGACCGACATTGGGTTCGAGCTGCCA
>JBFZBH010000086.1:0-5985 GCA_041308525.1 Phycisphaerae bacterium
GGCAAAAGTTACCGGTGAAATAACTTTGCAAATAAGCAAAGAACGACAGGGCAGAATAAAAGTTAAGGAGCTTTATCCTCTTCTCGAGCAGGCGCTTAAGTTCCGAGGTTTAGTTATGACCCGAAGAGGCAACCTGGTAACGATAGTTCCCCAGGATGAGGCAAGGACCATCGACCCCACACTGGTAGATACTACAAAAAAGCAAATCGAAAGGGGAGATGTTGTAATAACCAAAGTATTTCATTTAAAATACGTAGATGCGGAAAGTGCGAGGAACCTGCTTACCGGAATGGCTTTGGGAATTGACATAAATACATCCGCATCGGTTGCCAAAATACTTATTGTCACCGAATATGCCTACAGAATGGCCCGTGTTGAACAATTACTTGATATGATCGATAAGCCCGGTGAGAAAAAGACATTTCATTTTAGACAGTTAAAATACACAATGGCCAGCTCCCTGAAGGACAAAATAAAGGCCCTCGCTGACCAGCTCGGGACAATATCAATCACAATAGCAGAGACAGTAACTGTTTCGCCGGCTACCCAGCCTGCTGGCAGGCCGGGGATGCCACCGGCAATAACCAGGCCGCCGGTTACAACGGTTCGGACACCGACAGCGGCAGGTGCAGCGGAAGTCCCGACGGTTTACCTGGATGTCGATGAAAGAACAAACAGGATACTTATGATAGGTCTGCCTGAACAGCTTGATACCGTTGAGAGCCTCATCGATACCCTTGATGTTCAGCAGCAGGACCTTCGTTCTATGCGTGTTTACGAGCTTAAATACGCCGACGCAACCGATGTGGTTAATAAGCTGGGTGAGCTGAATATCATAAGTTCAACACGTGCAGCAACTATTGGCCGCGGAAGGACAACAACAACGAGATACCCGGGCACAACGACCGGTGCTGAAAGAATAACACAGCCGGGCGCACCAGGCACGATCCCACAGACGACAGTTCCTGTAACAGGGACAGCCGGTGCCAGTACAGAACCTTTAGCGGGCGAGCCGCAGATTGTCGTAATCGAAACAACAAATTCTTTGCTTGTGAATGCGACAGAGGAACAGCACGAACAGATTGCTACAATAATGGCGTATTTAGACACGGAGCCTGAAGCGTCCTCAACAAACTATGTGGTGTATCCCCTGGAAAACCAGGATCCAGAGCAGCTTGTAGAAGTTTTAAATAAGCTTATTCAGGAAACCATCGAAAGCAAAGACCCAACCGGCAAAGTAATTCAGACATCTACCACCAAAAGAACAGAAGAAGATATCACCATAATCGGTGATAAAAACACATTCTCAGTTATCGTCTATGCCAGCAAAAGGAATCAGCAGTGGATAGAAAGCCTGATAAGGCAGCTTGATAAACGCAGACCGCAGGTACTCATCGATATAACGTTGGTTGAAGTTACTAAAAATGACGAGTTTAGTCTGGATATGCAATTGGTGACTAAGTATCCAACAATTGAGAAGGTCTTGGACACAGGAGTAGAGACCCCCATACCTCTTTTGTCAACATATCCGGGCAGAAGAATGTGGGAAGCCAGCTCAATTAGCGGGTCGGGCACCGGTTTTTATTCAGATGAACATGTACAGGCCCTTATTAAAGCAATGCGAACAAAAGGTTATGGACGTGTCATGGCAAATCCTAAACTTCTTGTTAATGATAATGAAACGGGAACCATTACAACCCTGGAGGAACAGACGGTTGTCTCGCCATCTACTGTCATAATTCCGGGCTCACCAACTACTTCACCGACGGCAAGCGCTACTGTCAGTAAAGATGTTTACAAAGCAGAAATTAAACTCGATATCGTACCTCATATCAGCGAGGGGGATTTATTGAGGCTCGAAGTGACATTGAAACGTTCGGATATCAGGCCAGTAACTCCTGCAACGTACACCCTGGAAACCCCCGATGGCAAATTAACCGGTCCGTCGCCTCCGGACACGGTTTCGGCTGATGTTAAAACTGTCATTACTGTTCCTGATTCAAAAACTATAATTCTCGGAGGCCTTGAAAAACTTAATCAGAGCAAGGGCGGAACAAAAGTCCCGCTTTTGGGAGACCTTCCTCTTGTTGGAGTCTTTTTCCGAAAGACAGAGAGCAAAGATGCGCAAAGCCGATTGTATTTGTTCGTAAGAGCAAATATTTTACGGCCTGAAAAGGAGCAGGTGGCATCTGATATTGTTAGAATGTCTGATAAAAATCGCGAAGAATTTGAGAAGTTCGAATCAGAAATGCAGAATTATCAGAACTTTCCGGGAATAAAGCAAAAGTTTATGGATCCTCAAAGAGTTCTTGGCGAGAATGGAACAAGTGACAAATGATTCGGCTTCAAGATTGACCCAAAAGGGGATGGTTTTATGCCTTGCGGCAGCCTTTGCAAAAGGGTATCCTCTTTGTTTGCCGTATGCAATCGGACTATATCAAACAAGAATCGAAGATGATTCGTAAAACAATGTTGTACGTATAGTTATGAAAAGCCTTTTAATACAAACAGCGAAACAAACCGGACTTGTGGACTCAAAACAGCTTGCTGATTATCTCGAAAACAGCAAGTCGGGCGAGCGCGTGGACGAGCTGCTTTTAGGCTGCCCGTATTTCACCGAGGAGAGTGTTCTAAGGCTTTTTGCTGCTGCTCTCGGACAGGATTTCCTGACCGATATCCCCCCAAAGCTTGTACCGACGGAATTTATCCAGTCAGTCCCCGCGACTTATGCGCAGCACCATTCTCTTGTCGGCATTAAAAATGATACTGATGGTCAGGGCGCCGGCGAACTGACAGTTGTCCTATCAAAGCCGCTTGATACCGATGCACTTGATAATGTATCTAAAATGACAAGGATGCCTGTGAAGCCCGCAATAGCCACGCGGGCTTCAATTACTTCCGTGATAGATGTTGCTTATGAGCAGCGAACTACGGTCATCGAAGACGTTGTCGAAGAGCTCGATGCACAAAACATCGACCAGCTCGCAGATGAGGTTTCTGCCTCCGACGACCTTCTGGACGTGGTCAACAGGCCGCCGGTAATCAGGCTCGTCAACGATGTTCTTTTCAGGGCACTTCAATTGAGGGCCAGCGATATTCACGTCCATCCTTATGAAAGCAAAATCCAGATTCGCTACCGAATCGACGGTATCCTCTATGATACCCTCAGCCTCAACCGCAATGTTTTGCCGCTGATAGTTTCCCGTATCAAGGTTATGGCGGGCATGGACATCGCAGAAAGAAGAATGCCGCAGGACGGCCGCTGCAGCGTCCGTTTAGGACAAAGAGAGGTTGACCTTCGTGTCAGCACCGTTCCGACAAGCTACGGCGAGCGCTGCGTGCTTCGACTGCTCGATAAAAGCACCGGGCTTCTGGGGCTAAATGAGCTGGGCTTAGGCAACGACGATTTGGCAAAATTCGATTCTCTGCTTACCCGGGCGCACGGTGTAATCTTTGTCACAGGGCCAACGGGCAGCGGCAAGACCACCACGCTATATGCGTGTCTGAACCGCATCAACTCGGCTGAGAAAAATGTTATGACCATCGAAGACCCGATAGAATATCAGCTCGAAGGCATCAGCCAGATGCAGGTCTCGAGCAAAAAGGGAATGAACTTTGCAAATTCACTGCGGCATGTTCTCCGCCAGGACCCCGATGTAATAATGGTCGGTGAGGTCCGTGATGTGGAGACGGCGCGCATGGCAATACAATCTTCATTAACAGGCCATTTGGTTTTCAGCACTCTTCATACCAACGACTCCGCTGGTGCCATCACGAGACTTTTAGACCTCGGTGTCGAACCGTACCTTGTCAGCTCATCGCTGATTGCGGTAATGGCGCAGCGTCTTGTCCGAAAGGTCTGCCAGGACTGCAAACGAATTGTGCAGCCTACGGAACATCAGTTAAGAGAGCTTGGGATGGGCAAACTTCAAAGCTCAGGCCCAATTGTTTTTTACGAAGGTGCCGGCTGCGACAGATGCTTCCAGACAGGGTACCGCGGCAGAACAGGCATCTATGAGCTTATGCTCATCGATGAAAAAATTCAGGACTTCGTCTATCGCAGGCAGTCTGCAGGTGTAATAAAAAGAAGCGCCCTCGATTCAGGACTTCGCACCCTGAGAATGGACGGCACCCGCAAGGTTCTCGACGGCATAACAACAGTCGCCGAGGTCCTGAGGGTAACCCAGACAGATATCATGTAAATAATTATGCCAAGATATTCATATACAGCAATAAACACGGAAGGCAAAAAAGACAAAGGCACTATAATTGCCGAAAGCGCTTATGCTGCCCGCAAGCAGCTTCGAGTGCGTGGCATCCACCCGACGGACGTTGCAGAAATAAGCTCCAGCACAGAAGAAAGGGCTGCGCTGCTATCATTTCTTTCCAGAACGAAAAAGACACAGATAATCGACTTTACCAAGCAGCTTGCCACCCTTCTTAATTCGGGCATCAAGCTGACGGAAGCTCTCTCTGTTCTATCGATGCAAACCACCGACCATCGGTTTAAGAATGCCCTGGTCGATATGCGCGACAGAGTTGTGACAGGTGAATCATTTACCGATGCCATCAAGGATTACACGGATTTTTTTGATGTCATATATATAAGTATGGTCAGAGTAGGCGAAGTCACAGGTTCTCTTGCGAACAGCCTTACAACCGTTGGCAACTTTATGGAAAAGCGATACCGCGTCGAATCGAAAATTATAACTGCAATGATATATCCGATTGTTTTAATCCTATTTTGCATCGCGGCTATAATAGTTCTCACGATAGCGGTTATACCGAAAATCGGCAAACAAATCGAAGAGGCCGGCCAGCAGCTTCCTTGGATTACGCGGCAGCTTATGAATGTCGGCTATGTTCTGACGAGCCTGTGGGTGGTGGTGGTCATTGCCGTAATTGTCGGTTCTTTTCTGGCAATCAAGAAATTTCTTAGAACACAGAGAGGTTCGTATCTGAGGGACAAATTTTTATTGTCGCTTCCTATTTTCGGCCCGCTGATTAAGCAGCGAGTTGTAGCGCGATTTGCATCGACCCTTTCGACGCTGCTTGGCTCGGGCCTGAGCATGGCTGAATCTCTTCGCGTTGTCTCCGAAGTCACGGGCAACAGCATTATGAAAACGGCTGTTCAGAAAGCACGCGAGAGAATCCTTGCGGGAGCTGATATCGCAACACCGCTTCGGGACAGCGGAGTTATCAGCCCGGCGATTGCCCACATGGTGGCAGTCGGCGAAAAAAGCGGCGAGCTCGAGACGATGCTTAAAAATATCAGCGAGAACCTCGAATCTTCCACCGACATTGTCATAGAAAGATTGAGTGCAGCGATCGAACCTCTTATAATAATCATTATGGCGGCAATTGTCGGAACAATTGCCTATGCGACTATACTTCCGATACTTAAAATTTCTGCAATTAAATTTTAATTTTTAGCTAAAGGAGCAGTTGATACAAATGGAAAAGAAAAGAAACAGAAAAGGTTTTACGATGGTCGAATTGATGGCTGTGCTGGTAATCATAGGATTGCTTGCGACCCTGGTGGGAACACAGGTTCTAAAGCAAATAGCACATGCGAAGGAGGCCACAACCAAAGCCAATCTTAAAACTCTACATGCAGCTGTCAGCCAGTTTTATATGGAGCTTGGCCAGCTTCCATCAGAAGAGATGGGGCTTCAAGCCCTTGTAGAAGCCCCGCCGGGCCTCGAGGAAAAATGGACAGGCTATCTTACAGAAAGTGAGATACCAAAGGACGGTTGGCAACATGACTTCAAATTTGAAATAGTACCGGGGACAGCCAGCAATTTTTTCATTCGAAGTGCCGGTCCTGACGGTGAGTTTGATACGGATGATGACCTTCTGAGCACAGATGCCGATTAAGATGTCCTGAATATGGTCGGGATTAAACAAAATGACCAGGAGCAGATTATATGGTATATCGATGCCTGCCTGCCGGCGGGCATTTACAATGGCTGAAATGATAGTAGT
>JBFZBH010000087.1:0-5972 GCA_041308525.1 Phycisphaerae bacterium
ACCCCGTCCACATCCAGAACAAGAAGCTGTATGTCCTTAAAATTTATTTTTTTCTTCTTCAATTCGCATCCTGCTTGAAAATTCGATTTTTCCTTTACCCGACAACTTTAATTGTCAGAATGTCCTGAACATCAATCAGGCCGACCGGTTTTCCTTCCGCATCAACTACCGGAAGCTCATCAATCCTGTATTTATGAAATATGGCTGTCGCTTCAGAAGCTAGCGCATCGGCCCGTATCCTCTTGCATTCCTTTGTCATCACATCCGCAACCTTCGAACTGAAGGCATTTTTGCCTTTTTCCGCAATCAGCCTCCGCAAATCAGCATCGGTCAATATGCCGGCTAATTTCCCCAAATTGTTGACAATCATAACAGCCCCGTGCCGTTTCACATCGGATGTCTTCTTCAGCATCTGTTCTATGGTGTCCGTATCACTCGAAATCGGAAGTTTCTCACCCGGCCTGAACATCATAGACTGCTCAACGGTCATCAGCTTCGAGCCTAATGAGCCGCCGGGATGAAACCGGACAAAATCTTCTACGCTGAAATTACGCGCCTTCATAACCGTAAAGGCAAGTGCATCTCCAATCGCCAGCATACACGCAGTTGAAACGCTCGGTGCAAGTCCGAGCGGGCAGACCTCTGAAACTTTGCCCATACACAGCACAACATCGCTGTGCCTTGCAAGTTCTGAATCGTTTTCACCTGTAACTGCGATAAGTTTAATCTCAAGCTGTTTAACAAGATTTATCAGACGGACAATCTCGTCGGTTTGGCCGCCGTAGCTTAACACTATCACAACATCATTTTTTCTTAATCTGCCCAGGTCGCCGTGAACAGCTTCTGCTGGATGTAAAAAATGGCTTGGTGTCCCGGTTGAAGCAAGGGTAGCGCTAATCTTTCGACCAATAAGACCCGCCTTGCCGATTCCGCTGACAATTACAGAGCCGCTGCAGCTATATATCATCTCGGCTGCCCGCTCAAAAGACTCATCCACAACCGGCGTTACAGACACCATTGCCTGTGCCTCAGTGGCTATCACTTTCCTTGCGTAATCGAGATCAAATTTCACTTATATAAAACCTTCTTATCTTCAGCCAATTACCCGAAATATTTAAAATAGTATCGTAAAACCTGCTAAAACAGTCAAGGGTAAAAAAATGAAACAACAGGGTAATAAACCGCCCCGGCCCTGATGAAAAACGAAGACGGTTTATATTTTAACAACCGTTCCGCGGTCATTATAGCAGACAAGCTCGTATTTCTCCCCGCTGTAATTCGGTGAAGAGCGTATCAAAAGTCTTTTGCTGCTGACATCTTCAAGCCGCGCAAGGGCCGCCCTTTTTACATTCTGAAGATAATCTGCAACTTCCGGTGATACGAAAAGCTCAATTTGTCTTACCTGCTCTCTCGATACAGAAAAGTTCAGCAGCCGTATAATTTCCAATGCCTGCGATTCATGGCTCTTGACGAATCCGGTTCCGCCGCAATTGGGACATACCTGACAGGTTGTTGACAAAAGCGATGGACGCATTCTCTGGCGAGTCATTTCCACAACGCCGAATTTGCTTATCCTTAAAATCTTCGTTCTCGCCCTGTCGGTCTTTATCGCATCTCGGAAAGTTTTCTCCACGTGCCTTCGATGCTTCTCGCTTCGCATATCGATAAAATCTATGATTATCAATCCGCCGAGGTCTCGCAGCCGAAGCTGCCTGCCTATCTCATAAGCGGCCTCCAAATTGATTTTATAAGCTGTCTGCTCTGCATTTTCCTGAGAACGGTAGCGGCCGCTGTTGACATCAATCGCAACAAGGGCCTCTGTCTGCTCAATTACAATCGAGCCCCCGACCTTAAGGTCCACTGCGCGAGCCTGGACCTTCTCGATTTCCTCCTCGATTTTATACTTGTGGAAAAGAGGAACCTGTCCGTCGTAAAGCATCACCTTCTGTCTCATACGCGGATAGGCTTGTGCAAGAAAATCCTTTATTTTGCGAACAACGCTGTCAGAATCGCAGATAATTTTATCTATCCTGCTGTTAAATACGTCTCTTAACGTCCGAACAACCAAATCCGACTCCCGATACAACTCCGCCGGCGATTTCTCAGTTCTTATCCTCTTGTCAATCGAATGCCATAATCTTTCGAGATACCGCAAATCTTTTTGAATGTCTCTCTTCGACGCCCCCTGTGCTGCTGTTCGAATGATAAAACCAAGATCTTTGGGAGGCCTTGTTTCATCCAGGATATTCCGAAGGCGGATTCGCTCCTGTTCATCCTCGATTTTATGCGAGACACCCTGCTTTCGCATCCACGGCATTATAACAAGATATTTTCCGGCCAGTGTAACGTAGGTGCTCAGTGTTGGGCCTTTCGTATTGATTCCTTCCTTGGTTACCTGGACGATGACTTCCTCACCCTTATGAAGACATTTCTGAATCGGCAGCCTCTCGCGCAGTGCCCTCCTTTTACCGACCGTCTCGGTATCAACCTGCTCGCGTTCGGGAAAGTAGCGGGGGTGAAGGTCGCTTATATGCAAAAAGCCGTTTCTGCCTGTTCCAAAATCTACAAAAGCAGCCTGTATTCCGGATTCTATATTGACGACCTTCCCTTTATAAATATTGCCTACTCGGGTGTCGAGGCTCGCCCTCTCGACATAAAGCTCCTCAAGAGCACCGTCCTCAACCACGGCTATCCTGCACTCCTCGCCTTCAGCAACATTAATTAACATCTCTCTGGGCATCTGTATTATCCTCAAAAATGTCTTGTTGTTTGTTTAATCTTTCAAATTGCCACTTTATATCTGTCCGCCTGACCGGTGCTGCCAAAATTTCCACATCTATTCCTAACAGCTTCATTATTTCTTCTACCCGAATGGTCCCATAATAGGTAACCTTGCATTCTACAGTTATACCATTATCGTCAAATTTTACACTATCTAAAAAGGGCCGGACATCTATATCCTTTATTCTGAAACCTTTTGAATCCTGCTGTCTTGTAAGAATAACTGTATCTGCACTCATTATTCTTTCAGCAGCGCCCTGAATCTCCTCACGAAGCATCGAGCCTTCTGATTGTTTTATCGGAAAGTAATATCTGGCCTTCTGAGGCGCCGGAATCGATTCCGCAAGCCTGCCGGAAAGAAGACTGCAGCCTTCGGGCATTTGCACACTCAGTTTCGAAATAATCCGTTCTATATCTGATGAAGACAGCTCCTGTGTAATAATATGAATACACAACAAATCATTTTCCGCTTCAACTCCGACAGGTTTCGGCAGCGGCAGCGACAATCGCGGGCGCGGATTAAAACCACTGCTGTACTTGATGCCGATATCAGCCCTGACAGCAGCGTATTGGAATAAACGCATCGTTTCAGAATGAGACAAGAACCTTAAGTTCCCCCATATCCTGTATTCAATAACTACAACAATGTTTCTGCCATCGCAGGTAATAATTTTCTCCTGAATTTCAAGTTACATTATCAAACTTTTAACTCAATATAATTTTCCGTAATATTATCCCCGTTATTATTCGAAAAAACAAGAGTTTTTTTAGTAATCTGATGAACATTAATGACCATACTGTCTGCTGAAAAAAAACGGAAATCTTCATTCATTATTTCCCTTGATGGATAATGGGTAACAACAACGAAATAATACAGCCGGATTATTATTGAAATAGAATTTTCCATGCCGAAAACAATGATTTTTACAGCATCTGTCACACCTTTTTTTCTTGACTTTGGACCTGATTTTTGTTAGTATAATTTATGATGCAGGTTTACCCCTGCGATGTGCGTATAGAAAGTTTGATTTGAAAAAACCGATGAACCCATATACAGGGAAATTGGATCTTTGATGTGCCGGAAATGCCTGCTTTGATAGGACTTTCGGCCTTAAGTAACAATTGCCCACTTTGAAATACGGGGTTTGTTCCAAACGCTTTCTTACGGCATATGCGGAGGCAAAACCGGCATCATAGAAGGCCTGTCCTTATTAAACAGGCCTTTTATTTTTTTAAAAAAAGTGAAAGGTTGTCCTTGCAATTTCCCCCTGAAAAGTGTAAACTTCCTACTTTTGAAGAAAACATATTGTTTTCAGGCCTTCTCTAAATTGAGGCTAATTAAGAATTAACAGGAGCTTATAAGATGTCAAGAGTATGTTCGTATACGGGTAAACGCACTATTACCGGCAGAAGTATCATAAGACGCGGTAAGGCCAAATACCTCGGCGGCGTCGGCAGAAAAATCACAGGCATTACCAAGAGAAAATTCAAACCCAATATCCAGAAAATCCGGGCTGTTGTGGATGGAAAAGTAACCAAAATCAGGGTTTCCGCCAAGGCCATCAGAATGGGAATGGTCCAAAAACCCCTTAAAAGAAACTATAAAAAACCAGATGAAACGGCTGTAAGCTAAGAATTCTTTTACATACAAAAACCACAGCGAGGCCTCATAATGACCTCGCTTTTTATTTTAAACCCGAATCCTTTTTTGACTACTGGGTATGCCCAAAAAATTGCTTCTAATCCGCAGGCACACATCGGCCTTTCGACCATTCAAGCAGGCTTTGAACTGACTCTGCCATTGTAACCGAAAGAGGCGGTGATTCCTGCAATGCCTTTATAATATCATCTGTAGAAAGCTCCTTCTTGTTCGTATATGAAGAATACAAAGCAGATATTACAGCCTGCTCTATCTCCGCCCCGCTGTAACCGCTTGATGCTTTGCCAAGACTCTCCAAATCGAATTTCTCCGGCAACAGATTTCGCTTTTTCAAATGAATCGCAAATATTTCCGGCCGCACATCATCTCGCGGCAAATCCACAAAGAATATCTCATCGAACCTCCCCTTGCGAAGAAGCTCCGGCGGAAGCGCCTCAATATCATTTGCAGTAGCAACAACAAAAACAGGCTCCTCGTGCTCCTGAAGCCACGTAAGAAAATATCCGAACATCCTTTGCGAAAGCCCCCCGTCAACATTTCTGCTCGCCGCTGATGCAAATGCTTTTTCTATCTCATCAATCCATAATATGACAGGAGCCGTCATCTGTGCCTGTTTTAATGCATCGCGAAGATTGCGCTCTGACTCCCCTATGAAGCTGGCATAAAGTGAGCCCGGATCCATCCTGAGCAGCGGCTGATGCCAGGCTGTCGCTATCGCCTTGGCACACAGGCTTTTACCTGCCCCCTGCACCCCGAGCACAAGAACACCGCGAGGGGGTTTTAATCCGTATTGCTCAGCTTCCGAAGTCAGCGAATTTTCCCGCATCTTCAGCCATTTTTTAAGGTTTCTCATCCCCCCGATTTCACCCAAATCAACAGGCGTCTTGATATATTCCAGCAAACCATAACTTTGAAGCAAACGGCGCTTATTGGAAATTATAAGATTGATATCGCTGTCTTCGAGCTTGCGGTCTTCACTTATGCTGTCCTGAATTACCGCTTCTGCCTGCCTGCGTGTCAGCCCGCGAAGATTGCGAATGATTATCTCAAGTCCTTTGCGGCTTATCCCGACTTCCACCAGCTTTTTCTTATGCATGCGCAAAAGTGTCTGTTTGACAATCAGCTCGAGCTCTTTTGCATCCGGATAAGACACCTCGAAAAACCTGCTGAATGCCTTGATTACACCGGGGAGCTTGTCATCGTTGTCAATCGTCACAAGAATGCTGCCGATTTTGCTGAAAACATTTATCATGTCCTGTCCATATACACTGAAAACAATTCTTTTCTGATCCTCGTCAAGCCAGTTATCCTCCCCCTGCCCGCGTATCATTTCTCCCCGGTGCCCCTCAAAAGTATTAGCTTCTACCCATATATCCTGCATTTCTGTATCTGAATATTTTATTCCGAGAAGCAATGTATGGCTTTTTATTCCCTTGAAGATAAAATCCGCGCCTGTGTAAAATTCTCTTTCTTCATAATATGGAGAAAGAAGAGAGCCTTCAGCCGGTGTAATATCCATAATCGTTCCGTC
>JBFZBH010000088.1:0-5967 GCA_041308525.1 Phycisphaerae bacterium
GGGGCGAATCAAATCGTTCATTGCTGCATCGACGATTACGAAATTTTTGTTTCCGCTCTTTTTGGTGTAAAGTACACGTGTCAGTAAAATTGCTGCATTAGCTGCGATAGATTTGCCGGGCTCCAGAACAAGCTTGAGATTTTTTTCTTTGATGAGAGGAATAATCCCCGCTGCATAATCTGCAGCCGATGGGACTGTGCCAGTTTCATAATCTGCACCGTATCCGCCGCCAAGATTGAGAGATTCGATTGTCAAACCATCTGAGCGAAGCTTGTCGATTACGGGCAGAATTTTTTTAACGGCTTCTGTATAAGGGGCTGTAGTTTTTCCGCCGCTGCCCAGATGAAGGTGTATGGCACGGAGCCGGACAATTTTGCTTTTTCCGAAGCGTGCGAAAATTTTCTCTGCTTCGTTAATATCGACGCCGAATTTTGTTTCACTTATCCCGGTAACAATGTATTTATGCGTGTCATATTCGATATCGGGATTGATTCTAAGAGCCGCCTTTGGCGGATTTCTTTTCGCCGATTTATTTTTTTTCGCGATAGCTATGAAATTCTCAAACTCAGCCGCCGATTCGATATTGAAGCAGCCGATTCCGCAATTAAGTGCCTCGGTAATTTCTTTGTCGGTTTTTCCAACTCCTGCGAAGACGGTCTTCGAAAGGTCGCCGCCGGCCTCTTTTACGCGGAACAATTCGCCGCCGCTTACGATATCGAAACCGCTTCCGGCCTTGGCCAGAAATTTTAGAATATTGATATTGCTGCAGGCCTTGACCGAAAAGCAGATTGTCGTATCGATGCCTTTATATGCATCGCGTATCCTCCTGAAGTGCTCGAGAAAGGTGGCTTTGCTGTAGATATATGCGGGCGTTCCGACAGCAGCAGCAATTTTTTCGACATTTGCCTTTTCAGCGAACAGCCTTCCGTTTTTGTAATTGAAATAATCCATAACAGGATAAGTATAAGATTTTTTTGCGAGATTGCAAGATTGCTATTTAAAACGCAGAAGGTTCTGCATTTTTTGCAAAACCTTCTGTTCTTTGCTTTTCTTTATGTTGTTAAACCCGGATGAATTATCTTTTCTTTTTCTTCTTCGCGGTTTTTTTCTTTTTAGCGGCTTTCTTCTTTTTTGCCATACTTGTTCTCCTTTCGGATCAAAACTTACTATATTTTAATTTTTTACGGTGCCGTTTTATGATGTTCAATCCGTCTGATGCAGTAAGCTGCAGCACCAACATTTACCATCAATATATTTTATCGTCGAATTGTTCTTAAATTCTTGACAAAATTTTTTGTAACTGTTTTTTTATTAACAGCTTATATGATTTGTCGGCCCCTTGTCGCTGCCGAAAAGAATTCTGATGAAGTTTGAAAAAAATATTTTATAATAAAACTTCGCATAATTAATTTGTTATTTTTTATGGAAAAAAAGAAAATAGCTCTGTTCGGCGGCACGTTCGACCCTGTTCATCTCGGGCATACGATAGTGGTTTGCGAAGCTGTCAAACATATCGGTGCGGACAGGGCAATTTTTGTTCCTGCCAAATGTTCTCCGCTGAAGGCAAATAAGCCGGCTGCCTCCGACGGCCAGCGCCTCGAAATGATTAAGCTTGCGATTGCAGATTTTGCGAATTTCGAGGCAAGCGATTATGAGTTGAAGAAAGAACGCCCTTCTTATACCATTGAGACGGTAAAATACTTCAAGGGTCAATACGGCAGCGATGTTTCTATTTACTGGCTGATGGGAAGCGATGTGATTGAGGAGCTTGCCCGATGGTATAAAATTGCAGAGCTTATCGATATCTGCAATTTGTCTGTGATGTATCGGGCAGGTTTTCCTGCTCCCGATTTTTCAATCCTTTCGGGGGCATTTGGCCGCGAGAGGGTCAAAAAGCTTCAGGAGAATGTCATCCCGACCCCCCTTGTGGACATGAGCAGCACGGAGATTCGCCGCAGATTATCGCAGGGCCTCGATGTCAGCGATATGCTGCCGCCTGCTGTTGCCGAGTATATAAAAAGGCACGGCCTTTACAAATAACTTATATTTTGGTTGCTCGGAGATGTCTTTTTTAGTTTGCTAAATTGTTAAACAATATTGGCTTAGGGCAAATTTGAAATTTGCGAAATTTTGCAGGAAAATCTGTTGACATCCTTATGTCACTGGGTATAAAATTTAAATCAGATCGGAGAAATTGCAGCACCTGAAGGCGTAATTAATTCAGCACCGGAATAAGTAATCGACACCCGGCGAGGCACAATTGCCTGGTCTTTTCTGCGCCTGACGGTAAATCTCCGATTATATATTTTGTGCGATTCACAAGCTCTGTAAGCGGTAAATAATGTACTGGTTTGCTTGTAAGCAGTGAATCTTTGCGGGCAGGAAGTGCGGTCGTGAATAGCAAAGATGTAATCACACAAATAACCTCTGTCCTTTTCAAAGAAAGGACAGCAGGGGGGCAAGGGGACGGACTATTAACAGCAAACCTGTTATATTTTAAGAACCGGCTTCCCGAAAAATCATTTCGTTTTTCATTCAAAAACAAAGAGTGTGTCAGAATATGTCACTGTATTGAATTTTTCAGGCAGGCACGCGGCCCCCCGTCCCGTTAAAAGAAAAAATTGTCATTAAACGAACATTATTAACCTCATTTTATTTGAGGAGGAAGCTAAATGAAGACAGTATATACTTTTCTTTTTTGTTTCATAATCCTGTTCAGCATTTCAGCACGTGCCGCAGATTTTTACGATAATTTCTCAGTGACACACGATTACAAAACAAATGGTGTGTCCGGCACCGGCTGGGATGGGATGGTAGGAACAGGCACAGGAGAGACCTGTGATGCCCTCAATTCAAATTCAAGCAGGGCAGGACAGCTTTTTATTCAGTCAACCAATGGTGTCTGGGCAGACCCTTGGAATCCGCTTGGACCGTTCCTTTACAAGATGGCCGCCGGTAACTTTACAGCAACAATCAAAGTTACCGAATATCAGGATGTTTTGCACAACAATGGAGGTGTTATGGCAAGGGCGCGCAAAAGCCCTGACGAGGCCGGATCAGGCGAAGACTGGGTCAGCCTCGATTATTTCCCAATCTGGAGCTGCGGAAACTTTGTCAGGTCGGCCAACGATAACGGCCGCACCGAGCACTGCAATAACGGTCTGGCGTTTAATCTTCATCCGTATATGAGGATTACGCGGGAAGACAACACCTTCCATTTCGAGACAAGCCCCGACAATGTCCAGTGGACCGAGATGAGCTGCTCGCCTTTGACCCGCACCGACTTTGCAGGATTATCGCTTCAGGTCGGACTTTTTCAGGCCACCTATTCGACCAACCAGGGATATATAGCGTTCGATGATTTCAGCCTTATTTTCCCGAAGGTCACAAAGGCGACAAGTCCCTCTCCGACAGACGGTGCCTACAGTGTCGATAACAAGGCGGACCTTAGCTGGACTGCCGGTGAATTAGCGGTTTCACACAATGTTTATTTCGGCACCAACTATGATGCGGTTTATAACGCAACCACATCTTCTTCAGAGTATAAGGGAAATCAGACGGCGACCACTTATGATCCCGGTGTTCTAAGCTATGAGAAGGGCTACTACTGGAGAATCGATGAAGTCAATACTTCGAATCCGGAAAGTCCCTGGAAGGGAAATGTCTGGGCATTCAAGACGGGCGGGACACTTGAAATCACCCCCACGGTGACAGTTGATCCCGGGACCCGATTATCCAGCACAGTTGTGTTGGGAGAGTGGAACACTGCTGGTAACTTCGAGGGATGGACCGGCACGGATGTATCAGGATTTTCTGTAACCGGCGGATACATTACCGGCACAGGCACAGCAAGCACCCCAAGCATTCAAAAATCTGGCCTGGCAAGCCCTGACCTCGACTACGGATATTATGATTACCTGCAAATCCGCATAAGGGTACCATCGAGCTTTAGCGATGATATTATCTTGTCCTTCGGGACCTCGGTGAATAGCGGTTTCGATGTAACAAGGGTATTTCGAATTCCATCGGCGAGTATCGTCAAGGATGGAAACTGGCATATCTACCGGCTGGACCTCGGTCTGGTTGTGCTGTGGAGAGATACATTGGCAAGCATACAAATCAAGCCGCTTGGAAATTCAGGAAATGGACAAACATTCTATGTCGATTATGTTGAAGTCGGCGACCTGCCGGGCGATACCCTTTCCGTTAATACGGATTTGAACTTCTACACAGGCGAAAATCTTCAAGACTGCAGCAGGATGGAATCGAAGCACGCCTGCTTCTGGTATTCGCCTCAGTCTTATGTGGAATGTCCGGAACTGGATCCTCCGGTGATGGGCCGCAGGGCACTGAGAATGGTCGAGGAAAGCTGGCAGGTATATCGAAAGAAACTCGGATATAACGAACCATTTACCGACACCGACGGCAGCAAGCCCGGACGTTTCAAAGTCAATCATACGACCTGGTGGGGCGGCTTCTGGATGGGCGGCCAGAACGGTTTCGGTTACTTCAATGTTCCCGGTTACGGCCTCGGCGATGAAGGATGGGGTAATCCCACTCCTCACGAGTTCGGCCATGCAAATGATATGCATCAGCCCGGATTCCTTGCAGGCGGGCACTGGGAATCTCACGCCAACTATTATCAGGACAACCGCAATACCCATTTTGCAGCGACTATGTCTGACCATCCAAGCAACATAAACAGTGGTGCTGCTGAGCTGAGTAATTTCAGACAGGACCATGGTCACCTGATTTATTCGGATTACAGAATTCACCGGGCACTTCAGGATTATGCCGATGACCTCGGTCAATCCTGGGATTTGGCGGCCAAGCTTTGGTATTCCGGTTCAACGACTGACCTGACTGTATATACCAAACTGGCAACGCTGCTGACAGGCGGAGTAACTGTTCCGGATATGGTAGGCTCGAGCCTTCGTCACTGGCCGTTCCTTGATTTTGTCGATGGCGAACAGCTAAAGAAAGTCCTCTGGGGTACTTCAGATGATAAAGCCTGGTGGTGGTATTTAAGCGGCGGACTATTGATACCTTCACAGGACAGGTCCGGATGGTACAGAGTATCATTCGAAAGGGCACCGGAAAAATTCGCTTATATGTTCCACGAGCTGGTGCCGAGCTCTTCATCTGTTACTGTGGAAGTCCAGGGTCTTGATCTTCTCGGCTCAACCGAAGGATGGCGCTGGAGTCTGGTTGCGATGGATAGCTACGGGAACATCCGGTTCAGCAGTCTGTTTTCACCCGGTACTCAGTCGTTTTCGCTGAACGCAGGTGAGAACAAGGTTTATCTGGTTGTCATCTCTACTCCGAGTGATAACTCTCTGAATCTGGAATATACCGATAACAGGCAAGCTGTCGATAAACATGCGGACCGTCTGCATTATGCTTATGAAGTTCGCCTGGTCAACTGCACACCTGCAACATCAGGCAGGCAATTAAACAAGACCGAAGCCGGCGGCCATGCTCATTCCAACGGCGGCGGTTATGTCGGACCATCTGCAACTGTTGACAGCACTGCCTATGTCGGACCGAATGCCCGCGTTCTGGGCACTTCGAACGTCGCCGGTTATGCACGTATCGAAGACTACGCAATTGTTATGGGCGATGCAACAGTCCAGGACTATGCGATAGTTTCAGGCTATGCAGTCGTAACAGACAGTGCGATTGTTCGCAACTATGCCAAGGTTCGTGACCGTGCAGTAGTTGCCGGCGCAGTGATAGTTGAAAACAACGGTCTGGTTGAGGATTACGCACATCTGTATGATTCGACCAACGTTAAGGATTCGGCTATTATGCGCGGCGTCTGCAGCGGATTCGGCAGCACAATTATGTCGGGAACATCCATTGCTGATTACGATGCCTCGACAGGCAATACGGTTACTACCGGCGTTCATTTCAGCCACGTTCCTTGGGGCGACTGGTATTACGATTATTACATTGCAACCAAGAAAA
>JBFZBH010000089.1:0-6180 GCA_041308525.1 Phycisphaerae bacterium
GTCTGTGGGGAAAGCTCGGATGAAAAAGTCTCAAATCGTAGAGTTTTTAAAACAGCATGTCGGTCTCTGCAAACATTTCGGCGATGAGCGCCTCGAGCAGCTGCTTAAGGAGTCGCGAGTTGTATCTTATGAGCCTAATGAGGCTGTTGTCGAATTCGGTGAAGATGCCGGCTTTCTTGGCGTCCTGCTCGAAGGCGAATTGGCAGTCTCAGTTCCGGCTGACGGCGGTCAGCATCTGGTCATTGGACACTTTAAAGCCGGTGATACGTTTAATGAGATGGCTTTGATGAGTGGCGATAAGACGGCGGCTGATTTTATTGCACAGACTCGCTGCCAGGTGCTGCGGATTCCTGTGGCTGTCTTTCAATCGATCATAATGACAAATCCCATTGCAGTCCAGCACGTCTCTAAGACCATTACAGACCGTTTCAAAAAAATGATAACTGACCCGGACAAAGCATCTGCAGCGTTTCGACGGAGCGGTGATCCTTATGGTTTGTCCCTCAAAGGCGAACGGCAGGAAAAGATTCTTGTCATCAACAGCGGCTCTTCCTCGCTAAAGTACACTTTTTTTGATACAGCCAATGAGTCGAATTCTGCAAGAGGTCAGGTCGAGCGCATCGGCACCAGCGGCACACGTTTAGTTCATCACGGGCCGCACGGCGAAGTGAAGAGTGAACTGCCCCATGGAAATTACAGTGATGCTTTTCGAGCAATGATAAGCGCATTGTCTGCACCCCAGACCGGGGTAATCCGTGAAGCGTCAGACATAAGCGTGGTGGGTCATCGCGTTGTGCACGGCGGAGAGCAGTTTTCAGAGGCAGTGATTAT
The DNA here is from genome assembly GCA_041308525.1 of Phycisphaerae bacterium. Lineage (GTDB taxonomy): Bacteria > Planctomycetota > Phycisphaerae > Sedimentisphaerales > Anaerobacaceae > Fen-1359. Next base: position 832 of record JBFZBH010000089.1, read on the forward strand.
AGATGATAAAATGCTCAATCAAATTGAAGCACTTAATCCTATTGCTCCGCTCCATAATCCGGTCAACATTGCTGGCATTCGAGAATCGCTGCGGTTGTTCCCGTCGGTTCCGCAGGTTGCCGTATTTGATACATCGTTTCATCATACGCTGCCGTCTTACGCTTATCTTTATGGCTTGCCGTACGAGTATTACGAAAAGAAAGGTCTGCGGCGTTACGGCTTTCATGGAAGTTCCCACTCTTATGTTGTGTTGAAAGCATCTCAATATCTCCAGCGGCGCGTTAATGAGATGGAAATTATTAGTTGTCACCTTGGCAACGGTGCTTCGTTATGCGCTGTAGATCATGGCCGCTCAGTGGACACATCGATGGGTTTTACACCTGCAGAAGGGCTGATCATGGGCACTCGCTGTGGCGACCTCGATCCGGGGGCGATTACCTATATTCAGCGGGAATTCGGTCTCAATGACGCTCAACTCGATGAACTGCTGAACAAACGAAGCGGTTTGTTGGGATTATCAGGTATTTCCAGCGATATGCGCGAAATTGAGAGTGCTGCTGATGAAGGCGACCCCAGAGCGCTGGTTGCATTGAAAGCATTTTGCTATCGGCTTAGAAAATATATTGGCGCCTATCTTGCTGCAATGGGCGGCCTGGATGTTTTGATTTTTACTGGCGGTATCGGTCAGGGAAGTGCCGGCGTTCGCTCGCTGGCGCTGCAGGGACTTGAATGTATGGGAATCCATCTGCACGAAACACTTAATCGCGAAGCCAGAGGTTTTGATGAGGTCTGCCGCATCTCGACTGATGATTCACATGTTACTGTTCTTGTCGTCCCGACGGATGAAGAGCGGATGATTGCGCGTGAGACGCTGCGAACTTTGAGTCGCTCATACCTCACACGGGTACTTGAAGTCCAGAAGACAGAACCGATTCTCCTGGAGGTTTCCGCTCATCACATCCATCTGTGTCAGGAACATGTCGAGGCGCTGTTTGGGAAGGGCCACCAGCTTACTCCTCAAAGTGAGCTCTCTCAGCCCGGTCAGTCTGCCTGTCAGGAACAGGTAGCTATCATTGGCCCAAAAGGCCGGGTAGACCGCGTGCGGGTGCTGGGGCCGGTGCGAACAGCCACTCAGGTAGAGATATCTATGACCGAACAGTTTAAGCTCGGCATCCACCCGCCAATCCGGGAGTCTGGAGATATAAAGGACACTCCCGGCTGTACTCTCGAAGGCCACGCTGGCAGCATTACAATCGATCGTGGCGTGATTTGTGCATTGCGTCATATTCATATGACTCCGGCAGATGCTCTCCGCTACGGAGTAAAGGATAAATCAATAGTTCGTGTACGCGTGCCGGGTGACCGCGAGCTGGTCTTCGGCGATGTCCGTGTTCGTGTTAATCCGAACTTCCGCCTTTCTATGCACATTGATACTGATGAAGCCAATGCAGCCAACTTGAAGACCGGTGCACAAGTTTATGTCGTTGGTATTCAAAGCGAGGATTGAAGCCAATGTCCGAACTGATTAGTAAAATGACAAAAAGAAAATATTCTATGATTCATAATTTCCCGCTTTGTAAATTATTGGGAGTAATGTGATGCTTGTAAAGCGAATATCAAATCTTCGAAAACAGCAGATTTTGAGTACGATGTTTGTATTGCTGATTACGTTACTTGCAGGATGCGGTTCGAAAAGTGAACGTACACTTGGCACTGGTCAGACACTATCTAAAAGCCAGATGTCGAAGGAAGATCTGCGTGAGCAGTTAAATGGCTTTACCGTTTATTTCAGAACTGCCCTCGATGCTGCCGTTAACGAAATAGAACAGAAGTCAAGCAGCAAGAGAGACCAGATGACATCTATGCAGATGCGTTCGAAGATGCTCCAGGGCCTTTATGCAATGTCGCAGCAGGATGATGCCTTGATCGCCTTTATAGATGTTTGGGCGCTTTGTGTGCGTTTTAGAATTTTCCTTGAAGAAGGTGATGGCTCCAAACTTTATGGCATAAATCAGCCTGTTGCGGTCGATACTGCAAAACGCATCGAATCTCATATCATGGATATCGGCAGGCTGTTTTTGTCTGAAAATACGTTTCAGGCGACTGAAAAGAGTGTAAATGATTTTGCGCGGAAAAATTCCATCAGAGTGAATTTCTCAAACGTTGTTATATATGCGACTGAAACGAAAGAAGGAGGAAAAACTCCATTCGAAGCGATTGTCAGCATACCTATGGCGCCGTTTCGCGGCATGGAGGGAGTCGAGCGCACCGCAGCTGCTGTCGGAAGATTTACTGATACAGCGGACCGTTTTTCTGACATTATCGCTGATCTGCCTGAGTCGTCCCGAATACAGCTTTTGCTGTTCCTCTACGAGCTTGAAGAGACCGAGTTGGCAAAAACACTGACCTCCAGCACCGCCAAGCTTTCAGATAGCAGTGTACGGCTGGCAGATTCCTCTGAAAAGTTTCCTCTGCTGATGCGTGAGCAGCTTAGTTTATTATTGGATGAAATCGATACTAAACAAGCTAATCTCCAATTGACGCTGGTACAAGCCGACCAGACTGCTGAAAGCATCAGGATTGCTTTGGAAAAAGTGAAGGAAGGGGCCGATTCCATTGGAGCAGCGGCGAAGACGGTTACTGAAACTGCAGATGCGTGGCGAGATGCTGCCAGTGCTACAGGGGACGCTGTAAAAGAAATTGTTAAACTGAAGCCTGCTGAAGGAGCAGACCCCTCGGCTGCAGGCGGCCAGAACATTCAGGAAATGGCTGGGAAAATTGCTGAGGCCGCCAGTGAAATCCGAGCGGCTGTTGAAGATTTAAAACAGCTTTCAGGTGCACTTGTATGGCATATAGTTGAGGTGATTGCGGCAATATTGGCTGCTGTGATTATTTATCGGCTTGCCATGATGAAAATTTCTAAAGCAACGGGCAGCAAAAAAGATGATTAATAATATTACAGATTTCAGCTGTATCCTGCTGGTTTACGGCGGAAATGTAATTAACCGCCGAGTGTGTTTTTTGTAGTTACTGACGTGAAATATTTTCAGTATAAGATATTGACTTTATAAAAAAGATTTGGCATTCTATTAAAAAATAAGGCTCAACGGTGGAGTTGAGCAGTAAAAGCATTTAGGGGAAACCACATGTCAAATACAAAAGTTATCAATTGTGAGGTGCATAAAACATATGAATAAAATAAGCAGATTTTATACATTATCGGCGGCATTATTGCTGATGCTTTGCGGGTCATTGGCCATTGCTCAGGACCAGAACACAACTCCTGTTTTCAAACAGGAGGAATTGGAGCAGCTGCTGGCCCCGGTTGCTCTGTATCCGGATTCACTGCTGTCTCAGATACTTATGGCGTCAACATATCCTCTCGAAGTAGTGCAGGCAGACCGCTGGGTAAAGCAGAATAAGGACCTTAAAGCTGATGCTCTTGCTGTTGCTCTCGAGAAGGAAAATTGGGACCCGAGTGTTAAATCACTGGTGAATTTTCCTCAGGTACTTACGATGATGAGCGAAAAACTCGACTGGACGCAAAAGCTCGGCGATGCATTTCTCGCGCAGCAAAAGGACGTTTTGGATACTGCACAGAAACTGAGGAAAAAGGCTTCTGATCAGAATAATTTGAAAACCACTGAGGAACAGGTTGTTAAGGTTGAACAGGAAAAAATCATTATCGAATCACCCAGTCCTCAGGTTGTTTATGTCCCTACATACAATCCTACTGTAATTTATGGACCCTGGCCTTATCCTGCATATCCGCCGTATTATTACTATCCGCCCGGCTATGTCGCCACTTCTAATCTCATATCTTTTGGTATAGGTGTGGCGATTGGTGCCGCATGGGGATATTCATGGGGACATTGTGATTGGCATGGCGGGGACATCGATATTGATGTTAACCGTAATTTCGATTTTAATCGAAACATCGATCGCGGCAAGTATGCCCAGCAGTATAAGGACCGGGGGAATTGGAGTCAGGCTGACAGGGGGAAATGGCAGCACAACCCGGCGAACCGCGGGGGTGTTGCTTATAGGGATCAGGCAACAGCGCAGAAATTTAACCGTGCATCAACAACGGATGCCGTAAAGTCGAGAGAGGCTTTCCGCGGCCGTGCAGAGCAGGGAAGGCAGGACATTGCCCGCGGCGGCGTAAGTCAGCAGCCTGGCAGTGGTTTAAGTCAAAAAACTGGCAGCGGGGCAAGTCAACAGATCGGCAATCGTCAGGGTACGGCTAATAAACCAGCCGTTACCCAGAGACCTGCACAAAGAACTGCAAGCCCAAGCCCAACTGTTAGAAGCCCCAGCGCTGCAAATCGCGGCGGTGCATTTCAGGGTATGAATTCTGGAAGTGCCGCCAGAGTATCGAGCAGCAGAGGGCAGATGAGTCGCCAGGCTATGCCTGCAGGCCCTGTCGGTGGCAGCCGTCCCAGCGGCGGAATGCGCACTGGAGGCGGAGGAAGAAGACGGTAACTTAAGACTAATTATAAACGGTTTACATTAAACAGGAGCAAATGATGCATACTATATTAAACTTTCAAAGCAAAATATTAACCCGTTGTCTTGTAATGATGCTCATATTTTCGTGCCTGTGGCTGTCGGGATGCGGGCATTCAAAGCAGGTTAGCTTTAATTCGGGAGAGGATGCCGCGAATGCATTTGTGAAAACAATGCGCGAGAATTCAAGGGAGGAACTGCTCAAGATACTCGGTCCTGACGGCAAAGACCTGATTTGGTCGGGCGACGATGTCAACGATCAGCAGATACGGGAAATGTTTGTAAATGCTTATGATGAGAAGCATAAAATGGAAGCCGAAGGTCAACAAATTGTTCTTACTGTCGGCAGTAACGACTGGCCATTCCCCATACCTATAGTGAAAGAAAAGGAGCAATGGATATTCGATACAGCCAGCGGCAGGGAAGAGATTTTGAACCGGCGTATCGGAAGAAATGAATTGAGCACTATTCAGGTGATGCTTGCTGTTGTTGATGCACAGCGAGAATACGCATCACAGGATCGTGATGGCGATGGTATCCGTAAATATGCTCAAAAACTTAGAAGTGACCCCGGAAAGAAAAACGGTTTGTACTGGGAGACCTGACAAAACAGGGCGAACATGCCGATGGCGGTGCCTTTGACTATATCATTAACGGAAAAATGATAGGAGGCTTCGCTGTAGTGGCCTATCCGGCAGAATACGGCAACTTGGGAATCATGACCTTCATAGTCAATCATGATGGCCTCGTCTATCAGAAAAATCTTGGAAAGAACACCGAAAGAACAGCCAAAGCAATGGAACAATTCGATCCGGATGAAACATGGACGAAGGTTCAATAGGT
>JBFZBH010000090.1:0-5906 GCA_041308525.1 Phycisphaerae bacterium
CTTCAATCCATCCAGCCGTATCCACTCGAATCCCTTACGGTCATCGTCCTGACGCATTTCCTTTGTGTAGAAGCCTGAAGCTTTCAAGTCAGTGAGTTTCTCGATGATTGCCATTACAGCAGTTGTCTTACCGCAGCCGGGAAAACCTGTCAAGAGCAGCTTGTTATTGTTTGACTTCATATCTACCTTTTCTTTTTTACCCAGTTCTTCAACTCCGCAATAGATAATGTGTTAAGGACATCACTCTTTTTTGCCCAGCCTCTCGCCGCTGTGGACACACCATACTCCATAAAGACAAATCCATCGAGCCTGTGCGTATCCGTCGAGATTACAAGTTTTACTCCGGCTTCGATTGCAAGCCTGCAATGTGTATCTTTCAAATCCAGCCGCATGGGATGTGCATTCACTTCAAGTGCGGTATGGGTTTGCGCAGCCTGTTTTATGACAGCAGTCATATCTATATCCATCGGCTCACGCTCACCTATCAATCTGCCTGTCGGATGGGCGATACAACTTATGTAGGGGTTATCCATCGCTTTTAGAGTACGGCTTGTCACTTTTTCACGGCTGCTTGCAAGTCCGGAATGAATTGAAGCAACAACGAAGTCCAGTTCGGCAAGCAGTTTATTATCGAAGTCAATGGAACCATCAGCAAGGATATCCACCTCTGTACCGGTAAGAATAGTTATGCCTTTTAGTTTTTCATTTATTTTGTGTATCTTTTTTATCTGGTCAGCTAATTGTTTAGCTGATTGGCCGTGTGCAATCGCAGAAGAATGTGAATGGTCTGTTATGCAGATATATTTATAACCGAGTTTTTTTGCTGCCTCTGCAAGTTCAGTTATTTCGCAGATGCCATCCGATGCCTTCGTATGAATATGGAGGTCGCCTTTAATGTCCTTAAGCTCAATTAACTGCGGCAGTTTGTGATTTTTCGCAGCTTCTATCTCGCCGCGGTCCTCACGCAAAAGCGGGGCGATATAATCGAGACCGAGCTTCTTATAAATATCCTTCTCGACAGCTCCGGCAACCATCTTGTCCTGTTTATCAAACAATCCGTACTCATTCAATTTCATCTTCGCCTTCAAGGCAATTTCACGCAAGCGGACGTTATGCTGCTTTGAACCCGTAAAATATTGACAGGCAGCACCGAAACTTTCCGCAGGAACGACACGGACATCAACATGAACAGGAGATGTTGAAGTTTTTATTATGGCTGAGCCTTTTGTTGTCCCGGAAGCGAGAACCTCTTCTACGAATTTTGCTGAAGTAAAAGAGCTTATAACCTTTTCGCCTTTGCTGCTGACAACAAGAATATCAACATCACCAATTGTCTCGGCACGGCGTCGAAAGGAGCCTGCAACCTGAATTTTTTCAACATCGGTCAGTCCTTTGAGAAAATTGCAGACAATTTCAGCAGCCTCTGCTGCCTGGTCGAGACGAATCCGTCCTGTCGCAGACCTCAGAAATTCGATACCCTTGGCAATCGTGGCAGCCTTCTTATCACCAAAGCCGTGAAGATTTGCAAGTGCCCCGCTTTCGATTGCCTTTTTTAAGCCGTCTATTGTTTTAACCTTCAGATTTTCATAAACGGCCTTGACTCCCTTAGGTCCCATTCCCGGAATCTTGAGCAAATCAAGAAGCGTCGGTGGTATCTTTTTTAATAGGTCCTTATGAGCCGTGATTGTTCCTTTTTTTAGAAACTCCTCAATTTTTGCAAGGCTTGATTTTCCAATGCCTGGGGTCTCAGCAAGTTTGCCGCTTTTAAAAAGTTCCTCAACATCGGTCGGCATATCTCCTATTAACCTTGCGACTTTTCTATAGCTGTTGATGCGAAAAGGGTCGTCGCCGAGAATTTCCATTATGTCAGCCATCTGGTCAAAAAGCTCGCTTATTTCCGCATTTTTCATACACTTGATTATACATTTGATAGGAAAAAACAAAAACTATTTTTCAATGAAACAGCGTTTTCATTATGCAAACGGCCCGCTCAATATAAAAGGGCAACTATATGCTAAAACATCAAAAAACTGCTGCAATCAAACCTCACAACGGCGGGAAAATATTATGAAAAAATTATTATTTTTGTGTTGACAAGGAAACAAAGTAGGACTATATTAGTCTTATATGATAAATTACCATGAATTATGGATTAAAAGATGGATGTAATAAGAAGAAATACTGATTATACGATAAGGGCTATGGTTTACCTTGCAAATTGCAGCAGCAAGCAGGCAAAATCTGCAAGAACAATCGCTCAAAGCGAAGGAATCCCTTATGAGCTTGCGTGCAAGCTGCTGCAGAGGCTGGAAAAGAAAAAATTGGTAGAAAGCTCCATGGGTGCTCAAGGCGGTTTCAGGCTCAAAAAAAGGCCGTCCGCCATAAACCTGATGGAGATAATAGAGACAATACAGGGACCGCTTGAGCTTAACCGCTGTTTAATGAATTTAAAAGCCTGCGAAAGAGTGGTACAATGCCCCATCAGAAAAAAACTGGCAAAAATGCAGAAAGAGCTGAATAATGAGCTAAAAAATACACGGCTCTGCGATTTAATTACTGCCAAAAGCAAGGGGTAAAAGATGAGTAAGGAAACAAAAGTTCTCGAAGCTGTTGTCGGCAAAAGCCAAAACCTCTCAGGCCTGATTGACTATTCAAAGGATTCTATTGTAAGCAAGGCCATTATCGACAAAACAGCCGGCACTATAACTCTGTTTGCATTCGACAAAGGACAGGGTTTAAGCGAACATCAGGCGCCTTACCATGCTTTCGTCGCAGTTATCGAAGGTAAGGGGCTTATTACAATTGGCGGCAAAGACAATATCGTCTCAGCCGGCGAGATAATCGTTATGCCTGCCAATGTCCCCCATTCTGTAAAGGCAGAAGAAAAATTTAAAATGCTTCTTATAATGATTCGTTCTTAAAAAATTTATTTTTATGTCTAAAGTAAAGGAGATCATTTATGTTTTGTTATCAATGTGAACAGGCAGCGAACGGAACCTGCTGCACATCTATTGGTGTCTGCGGTAAAAATCCCGACATCCAAAGCCTTCAGGATACCCTTATATTCGGACTGAAGGGAATCGCGGCTTACGCATTTCATGCAGCTGAGCTTGGTGCCAGAGACGACAAAGTCAACGACTTTTTCCATAAGGCGATGTTCGCTACACTCACAAACGTTGACTTCGATTTGAATCGCCAACTCGAGCTTGTCCTCGAAGCAGGTGAGATGAATTTACGAACAATGGAACTGCTCAACAATGCTCATACCTCGCGTTTCGGAAATCCAACACCGGCAACAGTTGCCAGAGGCACAAAAGCTGGTCCGGGAATTGTCGTTACAGGCCACGACCTTCTTGATTTATACGAGCTTCTCAGACAAACCGAGGGCAAGGGAATCAATATTTATACCCACGGCGAGATGCTGCCTGCACACGGCTATCCCCAACTTCGCAAATTCAAGCACCTTGTCGGAAATTATGGAACCGCATGGCAGAACCAGCGAAAAGAATTCGATGAGTTCAGCGGCGCAATCCTCGTTACTACAAACTGCGTTATGATTCCTAAGGAATCGTACAAAGGCAGGATGTTCACCTGCGGAATCGCGGGTGTCGAAGACGTAAAGCACATTAAAACACGGGATTTCAGCGAGGTGATTAAAAAGGCTTTGTCTCTGCCTCCTCTCAAGGAAAATACTCATGGAACATTGAGTACCGGATTTCATTATACTGCTGTGCTTTCGATTGCAGATAAAGTTATTGATGCCGTTAAGAAAGGCAAGATTCGCCACTTCTTCTTTATCGGCGGCTGCGACGGCGCAAAGCTTGGCCGAAATTACTACACTGAATTTGCAGAGAAAGTGCCGAAGGATTGTGTAATCCTTACAGCCGCTTGCGGTAAGTACCGGCTTAATGATAAGGACTATGGCACAATAGATGGTATCCCCCGGCTGATTGATACCGGTCAATGCAACGATTGTTACGGAGCGATAAAAATTGCACTGGCCCTGGCGGATGCATTCAAATGTTCGGTCAATGATTTGCCGCTTTCACTGGTTGTCTCCTGGTATGAGCAAAAGGCAGTTGCAATTCTACTGACGCTGCTTTATCTCGGCGTCAAAAACATAAGGCTTGGCCCGACAATGCCGGCGTTTTTAAGTCCGAACGTGATAAATGTTCTTGTTGAGAAATATAACATTAAACCGATAGGTCAGCCGGATGAAGACCTGGCTGAGATGCTGAAAAAATAATTTGTAGAAAGGAGGTTTCGATTATGAAAACGATAAAATTAACAATCGCGACCGCAGGACTGCTTTTAGGTATTTTATTTTTCAAGTTCGCATCGGAGAAGGTGTTCGCACATTGTGACACAATGGATGGTCCCGTCATCAATGATGCTAAACTGGCGATAAACAAGGCAGACATTAAACCTGTCCTCAAATGGGTAAAAAAGGAAAACGAAAAGGAGCTTCAAACAGTCTTTGAAAAAACATTGAAGGTCCGCTCAGCGGGACCTCAAGCACAGGAGCTCGCAGATATGTACTTTTTTGAAACGCTTGTCCGTCTACACAGGGAAGGCGAAGGAGCACCTTATACGGGCTTGAAGCCCGCAGGAACTGTCGAGCCAATTATTGCGGCTTCTGACAAGGCTATCGAGGAAAATAAAGTCGATGCACTTGTAAAGGAAATCGAGACATCTGTCGGGAAGGGAATACGTGAAAGATTCAACAAGGTTGTTGAAGCTAAAAAACATTCGGAAGATAACACCGAAGCAGGCAGAGAATATGTCGAGGCTTATGTCCAGTTTGTCCATTATGTCGAAGCGCTGCATAACACAGCCGCTGCAACAGCAGCACATACCGAGCCAGCCTTGAAAGATGAAGTCCCGCATATACATTAATGTAAAGTGAAAGGTGTTCGATGGCAGTTAGAAATATCGTAAAAATTGACGAAAGCAAATGCAACGGATGCGGAAAATGCGCAAAAGCCTGCGCCGAAGGTGCGATAGAAATCATCAACGGCAAGGCAAAGCTTGTCAGCGAAATTTACTGTGACGGCCTCGGAGCCTGCATAGGAAGCTGCCCGCAGGATGCAATAACCATCGAGCAAAGAGATGCAGCCGAATTCGATGAAGAAGCAACGAAAAAGCACCTCGAAAAGAAAAATGAGATTCCATTTGTGTGCCCCGGAATTGCAGCAAGGAAATTTAATGCAAAACCTGCCGCCACCGATGCCAAATACGGACCGACATCTTCGCAATTGAGCAACTGGCCGGTCCAGCTTAAGCTGTTGCCTCTGAAGGCGCCTTTTTTCGATAATGCTGACTTGCTTCTTGTTGCCGATTGTGTTCCGTTTGCTATTGGCGATTTTCATAATAAGCTTTTGAAAGAGCACATTCTTGCCGTAGGCTGTCCAAAACTTGATGACGTCAATTTCTATATAGATAAGCTCGCGGATATCCTGAGGCAAAATAATATTAAAAGCCTTACAGTAATCCATATGGAAGTGCCCTGCTGTTCCGGGCTGACACATATCGCAATTAAGGCAACAGAGCTTTCAAAAAAGATTGTGCCCTTCGAAGATATAACCATAAGCCTGCGGGGACAAATTATCAAAAAGGAAATCGTGCAAATATAAAATTTGCGGAAAATCATAAGAATAACAGCAAAATTAAAATCAAAAGGAGAAAATAATGTTGAACAAAAAAATCGAAGACGCACTTAACAAACAAATCAATGCTGAACTTTATTCGTCATATCTGTATCTCTCGATGCAGGCATATTTCGAATCAGAAAATCTTGGCGGCTTTGCAAACTGGATGGGAGTGCAAATGCAGGAAGAGCTTTCGCACGCCCTCAAAATATTTAATTTCGTAAACGAGCGAAACGGCAGAGTTTTGCTGAAGGCAAT
>JBFZBH010000091.1:0-5742 GCA_041308525.1 Phycisphaerae bacterium
TATCAACAACAGTTTCGAAAATTCGCTGTTCGTCGTCGATATCAGTTGTCAATTTAACAGGCACGAGACTGTTATTGCCGGTATTTACAGAGGGTGAATCGGGCCTGATATGGTAATTACCGGGGATGTAAAAATCATCTGAGGGATTTGCGGGGGTATTTGGATCAATCCAGTAGCCCTTGTGGGCAATGTGCGGGTCGCTGCTGATATTTCCGTTTGTACCGGTCTTGTCCGCTATTCCGCCGCCATAGGCGCCATCAATGCAATCATAAACATTGTTATTGAATATTACAGGATTACAGGGGGGATAACCCTGGCCATTGTAGCTGAAGATGCCCAAACCATAATCGCTGTGGGCGATGATGTTATTTGCTATTAAAGGATTACTATCTACCTCTAAGCTGATTACTCCTGTGTTTACGTCGTAGCCGCCGATTGAGCGATTAGAAATGAATGTGTTATTGACAATGTTGGGATCAGCCTGTGAGCAGGTAATAGCGCCTCCGCTGAATCCTGCTCTATTGCCTGCAAAAATGTTTCCTTCGATTAAGGTTTTTGCATACGTTTGTTCCAACATTAGGGCAGCACCAACGATGGCCTTGTTGAAGAGAAATTCGTTGCCTTTAATATAAGCTGCTTTTGACATTGCAAAACAGCTTATGGCGCCGCCTGCCATAGAGCCCTTGTTATCCCTGAAATAATTTCCAATTATAGTGACTTCGCTTGAAGAATCGCAGACAAGGCCGCCGCCGAATTCAGCTGTATTGGCTGTTATAATATTCGAGCGGACTATCGGTTTGGTGCCGTTATTAGTAAAGTATAAACCTCCACCGTTTGTGCCTTGACATTTTGTTACAATGTTTTTTTCTATAATCGGGCTGGCTTTGCAAACAATGCCGCCGCCGTTCGAGTTGCCACCGTTTGTTACAGTAAAGCCTCTGAAAACGGTGTTTGCATCCTGTTTATTGGCGATAGTGACTGCAGGTCCTGTCAGGTTTGCATCGATGATCGTTTTTTCAACGACGCTCAAGTCATTAGCATCTGCGGAACTGAGGATAAGCTGATGTGCGCCGAAGTCGATTTTTTCAAAATATCGGCCGCGTCCGGCTATGACGGTTTGGAAATTGTTGGAATCACTGACAGCGTCCTGGATTTTTTTATATTTTTTATTTTTTGTGATATTCCAGACAGACCAGGCCTCATCTGCGCCAATATCCACATATTGGCCCATTATCCTGTCGTCGCCGTTTAGGTCTTTTTGGCCTGCATCAGGGACAAAATTCGGGTCGCCGCCGTTTATACAAGGCGAATAAACCGTCAGTGTGAAATCATTATTATCAACCGAAGCAAGTTTGGGGTCCTCTGAAATGTTTCCGTTTTCGCCGGTACTATCTGGAAGTCCTTCATATCCTGGTTGTGTTGGGCTCCAGACGTCATTAAAAGCAGCCTGCAAGACCACCGATTCTTCGCCGTATATCTGCGAAGAGCCGATATTTGGAGCTACGATGTTGCCTGTTACAATTGCAGAGACGTCATATTCGAGGCATATTCCACTTCCTTTGCCTGCAGTATTTCCTGAAATTGTATTATAGCTTAGACTGATGCTGCCGGAATTTGCATAAATTCCACCGCCTTTAGTTGATGAATTTTTCGCAATGAGGTTATTTTTTATTACAGGATTAGAATCCCAGTAAGAACCAATACCACCAGCTGTTCCGCCAAGAGCACAATTATTTATAATTATATTATCTGCAATCACCGGATTAGAAAGGTAATAAATATAAATACCGCCACCGAGCGCAGAAGCAATGTTTGCGTTTATGTTGTTGTTTTGGATAAGAGGTCCTGCAGAATAGGTCAGGTGTACGGTTCCGAACCTTGCATGATTCTGGTCGATTTCATTATTTGCGATTGTTCCATTGCACCATTGACGAAGAAAAATTCCGCTGCCATAAAAGTCAGCAATATTTTGAATAATTGTGTTTGCGGTAATAAGGGCATCGCAGGCCTGAAAACAGGTGATTGCGCCGCCATCACCATGGTCATAGTTCGGATAAAGTGTATTGGGGGGTATAAATCCGTGGTTTTTTGTAGCGTGATTGTTTATAAAGATATTGCCAATAATTCTCGGCTTTATGTGGACCGCAGGATTTGAGGGGCTATTGGGATTGACGGGGTTGCCGTAAATAAAAATTCCGCCTCCCTGTGCCGCCAAGTTGTCCTTGATAATATTTTTTATAATTGTCGGCTCAGCCTTGTTGTAACAAACAATGCCGCCGCCGCAGCGATTCCAAGTCAAGCCCACCAATTGCCAGGATATCAAAGCCCAGGTGCCTGTGCCTCCGGTTATGGTAAAGCCGGTCAAAATCGAACCATTGCCCTCGCTGCTGTTGAATGTTACCGTTGAGGCAAAGTTCGCATCCGCAGGATTATTTCCGTCAATAATTGTCGTGTTAACTTTCGTTGGATCGTTGGGGTCGAGACTTGTTAGCTTGATGGCCTTGCCCTTGAAGTTGATATTTTCTTTGTATCTGCCCGGTAATACTATTATATTGCTGCCGGGAGCAGATGCATCTATGGCGGCCTGGATTGACTGACCGGGAACAACGTATATATCCACCCCGTAAGCGGATGACAGGACTGTCATTAATACAAAAATAATGAATGTTCTTTTCATTTTCAACCCACCTCAATTTTACTGGTCTGAAAATAACTATGGTATTGTAACATAAAAAAGGCTTTCTTTCAAGTTCCCGCATCTCTAATGTTTTTAGAATTACCGCAGGATTGACGCAGTAACGTCTGTTTTAAAATATTTCCTGCCGGATGCTGAAAAAATCGGGAAAATACGCTGTAAACTCAAGTTAAAAATTGGTTCCTTTGGGCTGGAAAATGATACAATGAACCGTTATAATTTGCCATGTTAGCCCAGCTGTAATAGGCGGATTTTGAAAAAGTTTTATTTTTGCGGGCGTAATTCAGTGGTAGAATGTCAGCTTCCCAAGCTGAAAGCCGTGGGTTCGAATCCCATCGCCCGCTTGTTTTTTTTATGCAATAATATTTTATTCTTTTGACAACATAAATTTCTTTTCGGCATTTCTGTTTTAAAGTCCGGTAAAAACGGCCCTGAAATGAACTATTGTCCGGCGGTTTATCGGATGTGAAGCAATTCCTGTTGGAGCGAAAAAAACGGATTTTGGCATTCGTGTTTTTTTCAATATACTTTAAACGAGATAAATAAGTTTTTTGATGCTTGCTGAACCCACCTTTTTGCAGGCATCGGCGATAAAAACAGGTGATGGTGATGAGAAGACATTATGGAATTAGAACAGGAAGTCAAAAATACACCGGAAGTTAAGTCAACACTTCTTTTCGGCGAGCTGCTTGTAACCAAGGGCCTCTTAACTCACAAAGAGCTTGCCGAAGCACTTAACGAACAGCGAAACAAGGGCGGGCGTCTCGGCGAAGTTCTTCTGAGGCGTAAAATAGTCAACGAAAAAGATGTGGCACAGTCGCTTGCGGAATATCTATCGATGGAATATGTTGACCTCGAGGACGTTTCGCAAATCGACATGAACATCGCAAGAATGCTGCCGGAAGCCATTGCAAAACGCTTCTGCCTTGTGGCCATAGGAGAAGCGGAAGATTCTATTGTTGTTGCGATGTCTGACCCTCTGGATATTGTCGCAATCGATACCATCACTCTGAAGTTAAAAAGAAAAATCAAATCAGTAGTCAGCTCAAGCAAGGAAATCAACAGGGCGCTCGAGGTCATTTATCACGGTTCAGACCTCGAGGAGCAGCACCTCCGCGACCTTGTCGAATGTGAAGTTGATAAGGAAGTCGAACTGGAAGAGGAAAAGGATTTGTCGGAGGCAAATATCAGCAATGAGGCGGCAGCAGCAAAGGCGCCGGTCATCAGGTTTGTGGACCTGCTTTTAAGCCAGGCTGTTAAAAGCCGTGCAAGCGATATTCATATCGAACCGCAGGAAAACTCGATGATTATCCGGATGAGAATCGACGGCGTCCTCCAGGACATGGTTCCTCCTGCAAGGAAAATGCAGTCGGCTGTTGTTACAAGAATTAAAATTCTCTCTAAGATGAACATCGCGGAAAGAAGACTTCCCCAGGATGGACGATTTAAAATCAAGGCTTCGGAAAGAAATATAGATGTCCGTGTCTCGACAATACCCACCATATACGGCGAAAAGGTCGTTATGAGAATTCTCGATGCTTCAGCACTGAATCATAATCTCGATGAGCTGGGTTTCGAGCCGCATCTTCTTGCCAAGTTTAAGGCCATTTTGTCCCAGCCGCATGGAATTATTATTGTCACGGGACCAACGGGCAGCGGCAAAAGCACAACGCTTTACTCAGCGCTTAATTACCTGAGGGACCCGAGAAAAAATATTACGACAGTCGAAGACCCTGTCGAATATCGTCTCGGCGGAATAAACCAGGTCCAGGTCAAGCCCGAAATAGACCTCGACTTCGCCTTGTGCCTTAGGGCCATTTTAAGACAGGACCCTGATATCGTACTGATAGGAGAAATCCGAGATAAGGAAACAGTTGATATCGCGATAAAGGCATCGCTGACGGGGCATTTGGTTCTCAGCACATTCCACACAAATGATGCACCAAGCGCGTTAAGCAGGCTTGTCTATATGGGAATCGAACCATACCTGCTGGCATCGAGTCTTAATCTGATTATTGCCCAAAGACTCGTAAGAAGAATCTGCGAGCACTGCAAAGAGCCAATCAAGTTGAGTGATGACGTCATTAAGCGTTTGAGAATAACACCTCAGCAGATTGCGAACACCGTATTTTATCAGGGTAAGGGCTGCAAAAACTGCAGAAACAGCGGCTACTCTGGCAGACTTCCGATATTCGAGTTTCTTGTGCTCGATACGGAAATGCGTGACAAGCTGACCGCGGGTGCAACAGAAGCCCAGATAAGAGTAATGGCACGTCAGCGAGGCTATGGCGGTCTTCTCGAGAGCGGCGTAATTAATGTTATGAAGGGGCTGACAACTCCTGAAGAAGTAATTGGCGTCGCGTTTATGGAAGATGTGCAAGCCTGATTTACCTTAAGTTACTGCTCGAAACGTTTCATTTTTTCGGACCTGGAGGAGATTTGAAATGACCATCGCAAACCCTAAAAGGCAGTTTTACGGGAAATTTTCGGATGTCACTGGTAAGGGCAGTTTTTTTCTGAATACGGGCTTACAACAAACCGATATTTATCTGACTGTTTTACAGTGATGGTTTGTCCAAAAGTTTGAAGAAGTATCGGTTAAATCTGGCAGGATTGAATAGATGAAGACCTATAAATATATCGCACGTGACTTTTCTGGGACGAAAAAGGAAGGCAATATGCAGGCCGTTTCCTCGAATGATGTCCTATCATATCTTCGCTCTCAAAGCTGCATACCGGTTTCGATAGAGGAAGTCAATGAGCCAGTTAAGGGTGCGCCGAAGAAAAAGGTTCGCCGCAAAAGAATAAAGTCTGCCGACCTTGCGGCTTTCTGCTGGCAGCTTAGCACAATGATTGAGGGCGGTATTTCCATTACCACAGCCCTCGAAACTATTGCACAGGACATGGATAATTACTACTTTCGGGATGTGTTACTTAAAATTGCAGATTCTATCAGCAAGGGTGAAAGTTTTCTCAATGGTATTACACAGTTCCCGAACATATTCAACAGGCTGGCAAGGGCGATTGTCCTGGCCGGTGAAACGAGC
>JBFZBH010000092.1:0-5740 GCA_041308525.1 Phycisphaerae bacterium
TTCTCTTCATTTGGCACTGCTTTACCTTTTTCGAGTCCGAGGTCTGCAAGCTGCAGATGCAGAAAATTTTGGAATCCTGCCTTTTCGAGACAGGACTTCACGCAGTTGAGTGGGCAGCCGTCAATTGCCAGAATCTTAGAAGCGGATTGAGTTGTCTTCATAATTGGCTCTAACCTTCCGCCTATGCCGGCTAAGCAAAACATTTTTCCTATGCCTTCACGCGTCAATTTTCTTGCTGCGAGGTCTGCGATTGCACCGACATCAGCAGCTCCGCTGCAGGCAAAAATCAGTTTCGGCCCGCCGCTGCAAATATTTTTTTCTTCTGCCATATAAAATCCTTTCGCAAAACAAATTTTTTCCAACTCTAATTAGAAATTGCTCCGAATATCGTACCAACTATGGTTGACATTATGATTACAAGCAGAGTGAAAACAATCGTCTTTTTATTCCCAATAACTTTGCGGATAACAAGGATGCTCGGAAGCGACAGGGCAGGGCCAGCCAATAAAAGTGCCAGCACCGGCCCGTTGTGCATACCGAGCTTCATCAAAGCCTGCGTAATGGGTATCTCGGTCAGAGTTGCAAAATACCAGAATGCACCAATTACACTTGCGGTGAAATTTGCCCGCAAACTGTTATCGCCGACCCACTGGGCGACCTGTTTTTCTGGCAGCAGTACGCTGACAAAGCCGACAATAAAGACACCGCCATAGAGAAGCGGCACGAGCAGTTTTGTAAATTGCCAGGTGTTTGTCATCCACTCTCGGATTTCAGCCTTCTCGAACCATTTGATTGTCATAATAAGTACAGCCAATCCCATTGCCCCCGCAAGATACCAGCGGATGTGATAAACTGTCATCACCCAGTTTTGCCTCTCCTGCATATCCTCGATATTGTTTTTTGCCAGTTCGATTTTTTCGCCGGATTTCGCATCTGGCAGATCCTGCTGGAGTTGGAATCGGATGGAGTCCTTAGCCTCGTGGATGACTACGGCATCGAATTGTCTGCCGTCTGTCGTCCTGACAGTGACATTTCCGGGATTGAACCAGTCGCTGAAGATGAGAAACAAAATCATGCACGAAAGAAAGAGGGCAGTTTGACCGATGTGCCGTTTTGGTTTTTCGGCTTCTGGCATCTGCATCGCAGCCTGAACTTTTTGTTTTTCTTCCTTGCGAAATATTACCGCCATTAATATTCCAATTACAATTGCAAAAACTATCGACCCGACAGCGCGCCAAAGGCCGATTTGGAAACCTAAAACGCGGGCGGTAAGAAAGATTGCGAGCACATTTATTGCAGGGCCGGAATAAAGAAAAGCTGATGCAGGTCCTAATCCTGCCCCAAGCCTGTAAATTCCTGCGAACATCGGCAGGACACTGCACGAGCAGACGGCGAGGATGCATCCGGATACGGAGGCAACGCCATAAGAGAGAACAGGATTGGCCTTCGGGCCAAGATACCGCATAACGGAATTTTGCGAGAGAAATGTAATTATTGCACCTGCTATAAAAAGCGCAGGAACGATACAGGCAAGTGTGTGGTTTCTGATGTACCATTGCAGCAGCCGGAACGATTCGCCTATTGCTTCTTTTATTTTCAGATTGTCGAGAGGCAGAAAATAAAAAACCAGAAAGACCGCAGCGAGTGCCGCGAAGATTTTCAGCTCTTTTTTCGAATTATTCATAAAAATCCTTTTTTATAAAATTCGCAAAAGCTCTTTATGTTCCTTAATCTGCTGTTTTAAGACATTCGTAGAGCAGGATAGAAAATCCAGCACACAGGGGCACTTCAAGCTGTAAATGACATTCAGCCCATCTTTGCGGCTGTCGAGAATGCCTGTTTGCTCCATAATGGAAAGGTGCTTGGAGACATTCGAGCGTTCCGAGCCGACGTATTCTGCAATATCGCAGACGCACTGTTCACCATCTCGAAGGAAATCGGCAATGGCGATGCGCAAAGGATGTGCGATGGCCTTCATAATAAACGCCTGCTTTTCGAACAGTGCCAGCTTATTTTTACCAAGCATAAATTTTTCCTTAAATGACAATGTGAATATATACTCACATAGTAATACAGCGATTTTCTGCTGTCAAAACATTTCTTTAAAATATTTTAGATTTTTCACCTCTTTTTGGCTATCGGTTTAACCTTTGCCGGCGAGGTCATCAAATCAGCTATTCGGCAAGGAAAACTTAAAATGGCTGAAAATAATTCTGATTTTCATTTTTATTGAAAATCTCGGTAATTTGTTATAGAATTGCCTGTGCAATAAAGTCTTTTTCAAGGAAGTTGATATGAAAAACAGAACATTTGGCAAGACAGGATTCAGGAATTCTGAAATTGGTATCGGCTGCTGGCAGATAGGCTCATCCTGGGGCTATATCGATGATAAGACCGCGATGGATATTCTCGCTGCTGCTTATGATGACGGAGTCAATTTTTACGACACAGCCGATGTTTACGGCAAGGGCAGGAGTGAGACATTCATCGGAAAATTTATTAAAGGCAAATCCGGAATTTTCGTTGCAACAAAGGTAGGCCGCTCAGATTCGACCTATCCGGACAAGTACACCGACAAGAATGTCACTGAATGTGTCGAGGGTTCGCTAAAACGGCTGGGTGTGGATTGTCTGGATCTTTTGCAATTGCACTGTGTTCCTCCGGAAATTTTAAAGCAGGGCGATATATTCGAACTGATGCGCAAACTAAAGAAAAACGGCAAAATCAAAGATTGGGGTTCGAGTGTCGAGTCGATGGATGAGGCCCTTATATGTCTAAAGCAGCCGGACTGTATCTCGCTTCAGATTATCTTCAATATCTTCCGCCAGAAACCGATTGATGCAATCTTCGAAAAATGCAAAAAGCAGAACGTCGCAATAATTGTGCGGCTTCCTGTTGCATCCGGATTGCTTACGGGAAAACTTTCGAAGAACTCAACGTTTGCAGAGAATGACCATCGCACATTCAACCGTGACGGTCAGGCCTTCAATGCCGGTGAGACCTTCGCAGGCCTGCCTTTCGAAAAAGGCCTTGAGCTTGTCGAGCAGTTAAAACCGTTAGTGCCAAAGGGAATGGCAATAGCACAGTTCGCGCTCCGCTGGATTCTCGATTTCGACGCCGTCTCCGTTATTATCCCCGGCGCAAGCCGCCCCCAGCAGGCAATTGATAACGCCAAAGCCTCCAACTTCCCGCCTTTGGATTCCGATACGCACCAGAATCTCAAAGACTTCTACGAATCCAAAGTCAAGTCCTTCATCCGCGGCGTATATTGATTTGTCGTAAAGAGTACAAATGTGTGTGCTGGCCAAAAAGCTTGACGAGATTGGGACATAGCGATTATATTTAGTTATCTTGGAAGTTTGAGCGCTCGTAGCTCAGTTGGATAGAGCAACGGATTTCTAATCCGTAGGTCGTGGGTTCGAATCCTACCGGGCGCGTTCCATAACACTTTTTATATAAACAACTTATAAAAATTTTCCTTTTTTCGATTTTTGCCAAAAATAGGCGATGATCCAAAATGATCCAGTATGAGCACATTTTGAGTAGTAAAATTTGACAGGTTTTTGACACAAGTTGGTAGGGGAGAAAGGGGTGATTTGATGAGGGGAAATTACGACTTTTATACACAAAGTAACCACTGATTTTTATAAGATTTATTGTGTTAAGGCAGTAAAATGCGGATGGAGTTATGGAAAAGGGAGATTCACTATTTATAGCGATTCATTTCAAACCTGAAGAATGGAATAACATTCCTGCTAATGTGGGTTTTTGTCATTTATACAACAGTGATGAGTCTCGTAATGAACGTGAACTTATTCGTTCTAATATTATTTCTATCCAGGATTCAAACGGGAGATTCGTTGTTATAATCAGGCTCAAACGCTCATATTAGTCGGTGAACACGAGATTACAATTTCAGCCAGCCTAAGTGATGAAAAACACTTTTGAATGCAAAGATTTTTTATATGGGCCAAGAAAGCGGAGAAAAAACAATAATTTGAGCTAATCACTTTGGACTGGCTGAAAAGGTAAGTAGCAAGATCAGCTTTGTTCTTTACTCTTACAAATATTTCTTATTACATCGATTTTTTCGAAAAGGTCAGGCTGAATTAAATTACTTTTCATTCAAACGCCCGTAAAAATTAGTTATCGGCATTCTTCTGTCCTTGCCGAAAGCCCTGTGCGTTATCTTAACGCCCGGCGGCGACTGCCTTCTTTTGTATTCATTCAAATCAACCATACGAATCACACGCTCGACTTGCGATTGGGGCAGACCCTGCTCAACGAGCCGGGCAGGGGATTTATCCTCTTCGATATATCCTTGAAGGATACGGTCAAGAAGCTCGTACTTTGGCAAATCATCCGAATCCTTCTGATTATACTTCAGCTCTGCAGAAGGAGGTCGGGTAATTATACTTTCGGGAATGATTTTGTGTGAATGAATTTTATTAATAAAATCTGCCAACTTATAAATTGCTGTTTTCGGGACGTCCTTTATGACAGCAAAACCCCCGGCTGTATCGCCATAAAGAGTGGAATAGCCGACGGCTGTCTCGCTTTTATTTCCCGTTGTTAAAACAAGATACGAAAACTGGTTGCTCAGTGACATAAGCATCGTTCCGCGAATCCTTGCCTGCAGATTTTCGTAAGGAACACCGCTGCCTGCCCATCCTGCGACCGACTTGAGGGTATCGTTAAATTTTTCGAGGATTCCGCTAATCGGTATCGTATGGAACTCTATATCGAGATTTTCTGCAACAATCGCAGCATCAGTTATTGTCTGTGGGCTGTTAAATTGAGATGGCATTGTCACAGCGACGACATTTTCGGAACCGAGCGCCTCAACGGCAATCGCAGCAGTTACCGCCGAATCGATACCGCCGCTGAGGGCTACGATTGCTTTGCGAAATCTGTTTTTGCGAGCATAGTCTTTTGTCCCGAGGACAAGTGCGTCATAAATTTCGCTGATATCGTCAATGGAGCCGGCCGGCAGGCGTTTTTTCCCGTTAACAGGCGTAACCTTTATTTTAGCTGCAGACCTTTTCGGTGTCTGCAAAACTATATCAGCCGCAAGCAGGTCCTCTTGGAATGCTTCTGCCCGACTGATTATCGCACCATTTGAATCTAAAAACATGCTTCTGCCGTCGAACACCAGTTCATCCTGTCCTCCGACAAGATTGCAGTATGCAGCGGCACAATCGAAATATTTTGCTGCACTGCTCAATACCTGCTGGCGCTGCTGCATTTTACCGACATCAAAGGGCGAAGCCGATGCATTTATCAGCAAATCTATCCGAGGCGCATTTTTTAACAAAAGGGAAAGCCACTGCGGCTGCCAGATATCTTCACAAATTGTTAGGACGGCATTGAAGCCTTTAATATTAACGATGACAGGCTCGTTTCCTGCCCTGAAATATCTTTTTTCATCGAATACGCTGTAGTTCGGCAGGATTCGCTTGCGGTAAATTTTTTTTATCTGCCCGGCTTCGAGAACGGCCAGAGAATTAAAATAACCGTTCGGATTCTTTTCGGGAAATCCAACTATTGCAGCCGCGTTCTTGCCTGAACATTCCTTTGCGACCTGCTGGAGGGCAAGGTAATTATCTTCTATGAAATGATTTTTCAGCAGCAGGTCTTCCGGCGGATAGCCGCTTATGCATAATTCAGGAAAGACAACGATATCTGAATCGAGTCTTGCTGCCTGTGAAAAAAATTGAGCAATTTTTTTCACATTGCCCGA
>JBFZBH010000093.1:0-5787 GCA_041308525.1 Phycisphaerae bacterium
ACATCGCCGTCCGACTTTCTAAACATTTGTACCTTTCGAGGAAGAGTTAAATCAGAAGATAAATAAAAACGCCACTTTTTATGTGTTAACGAGCCATCATAATTTTTTTCAGACCAGGTTAAATCATATATTTCAATGCCGTCGGCAGGAGATTCCAGAATATCCCCGGTAACACGGCTCCATTTGGCATTCTTTGGAACCAGAGACAAATCCGTGAAAGGAACCAAGCCCAGGGAGCCTTCGATTATTTCTCCGACATCAGCAGCCGTTTGCTCAGAAAGCGGGAACGTCTCAATCAAACCAGAATCAGGACTTTTCATCTTACGCGTTCCATTACGAACATCCCACAAGACAAGCTGGTCCTCAGTTTTAACCCTTCGAACCATATATGTTCTCGATATCCATCGCTCCTGTACGGGGCCATCTTTGCCTGGGATAAAACTTGCGATATAAACATTTTTAACCTTTTCGAGGGCCTTATATAGCTGACTAATGCTCACGCCGCTGGCCGAAGGAATTGTCATCAGAAAAGAGGCTGCAATTAGTAAAACCGCAGCGGCAGCAGCTCCGGAGCGAAGGAACCTTCCTGCATTACTGATTTTCGTTTTCCGCTTAGCTGCGTCGAATTCGACGGATTGAACCGCAGAGCCATCGACTATTTGGTCACCCTGCTGCAGGACTTCTACTCTTACGGGATAGCCTTTATACAGTTCTTCAGAATTACCAGAAGCTCTGACTTCGGCAGATTCATCTACATGATAGATTGTAGCGACCCCTGATTGCTCTCTCTCTGCAATCGCATATATGGTGCAGTGCAGCCGCTGTATTTTGGCCAGGCAGGACGAACAGGTCCGAAGATGCGATGTCAAAGGCTCCCTGAAATTGGCATACTGGTCATCGGACGGCTCAATTCCATAAGGAACGACATAATCGAAGATATCGGAATTGGTTACCTCTCTACAGGGAAAATTCCGGACGACATCTCTTTCGAGATTGTTTTTAAGTGCCGCCTGCCTGTACTTGAACAGCAGCTTGCGGCAGTCAGCGCAAAGGGACAAATGTTTTAAGGTTTCAGGGCTTGTTTTCTTAAAATTCATTTCGAGAACAGCTAATACAGCAGAATGAGCCTTCGAACAAAAACTGCCAGGTTCGGCTGGTTTTTCTGCCAAGAGCCTGCTTAAGCGGCAAAGCTGCGAGTGTTTGAGTCCTAAGCCCTTTATTGTCTTTAAATCATCCGAGCACTGCTGGCAGATATTCAGGTGGGCCGTTATCGGCGTAGGGACCTTGACATCAAACAACGGCTCCAACATCATCGGCAGAAACGGAGACGCAATATTACAGGTTACGGGTTTTCCAATATAGGCAAAATGAAGATTCAGCACATCTCTGATAGAAGACAATTTGTTATGTAGCTGCGAATCGGGCTGATTTTCGGAGCCGGTCAAAACCTGCTTAAGCTGACTAATATTTTCCAGGCATTGTTCACAATGCTCGATATGATGAAGGAGCTGGAGCGGTATCCGCCTATGACTTTCAGCATCAAGAAAGTCATAAAAATGCAGCTCAGCCTGTTTGCATAATGGATTAGCATTGGGTGCGTTCATAATAATTACCTTACTTTAACATAATCACGAATTTTATTTAAGCCCCTGAAAATAAATCTCCTCACAGACCTGTTATCAACGCCCATTTCCCGGGCTATCTGATTGATTTCATAGCTTTTCTTGAAACGCAATGTAACGGCATGGGCTTCCCTGCATTTTAAGCGCCTCTCGATAAGCTCGAACATTTTTTCGGTTTCCTCCGCCCTGACCAAATTTTCTTCGGGCCCCCCTTCGATACCATTGTCGCATGCCTGGGCATATTTCCGAACAAGATTTTGATACCTGTCAACCCTTCGGGAAGCATCGACAATGTCGTTAATAATTGCCTTGTATAAATAGCCCCTAATATTTTGAATTCCCCTGGGAACCGGCCGCGCGATAAGAGAGAGGAAAAAATCCTGAAATAAATCGTTAGCCTGCTGTTCGTCCCTTGATTTTCGCCGGATGACCCCGAAAATAAAGTCCGCATGCTCCTCAAATATCTTTGCTACAGCGTTTACCCTGCTCCTGTAACTGTCTGTATTGCCTTTTTGCGCTTCCATCAGGTTTTTTATCTAACACGACCTCGAAGAATGAAACAAACACCACAAACAATCAATTCGATATCGATATAAGATTTTCAAAGGTTATTATACATTGATTTCAAATAAAAGCAAACAATATTTTCGGCCAATTAATTTATTTTTTTGACAAGAACCGAAGATTTTCATGGAAAGGTGTTCGCTTTTGGACGGTTTATCCTTGCATTCAATCAGCCAAGATTGTAGATTATTGGGGTATGGATATAATACAAAAGAGGCTGGAGCTCATAGATTTTAAGCTTTCGCTCAGTCCTGTTTTCATCATCAATCAGATTATAGACAGGGCGCCTCTGGTCTTTGTCGCTGCCGGAATCATTTCCGGAATCATCCTGCAAAATATCTTCAGCTTTTCAATTTATTTATGGCTGTTGCTTTTAATGCTAACAGCATCCATATCATTTATTTGTGCAATAAAGAGAAGAGAAGCTGCTGACTATGCTGCGGCTTTTGCAGCATTATTTGTTGCAGTCTGCCTGGGTGCAATACGGCTGGATTGTTTCAACAAACCATCGGCAAATGATATTCGAAATTTTGTCGGTGAGGATAAGCAGCTTGCAACGATTCGAGGGGTTATCATTACAGAACCTTACGTAAACTATAACGAAGAGTGGGTATTTTCAAGATATAAATTCACAGACCCATCGAGCAGCTTTTATTTGAAGCTTAGAGAGGCCGAGACAACAGACGGCTGGGCGAAGGTTACAGGGACAGTCCGCGTGCAGGTGCAGCAGCCGATACTCGATTTGAAGGCGGGCGATTATGTTCAGATGTACTGCTGGTTAGATAGATTCAGACCGGCTACTAATCCGGGTCAGTTTCAACTGGCTGATTACTTAGCAAGGAAAAATATTTGTATCGGGGCGATGGTTGAAACGAGGGGTGCAATTGAGTTGCTGGTAGGAGGCGTGAAAACGTTATTTGCACGAATTCGGCTGAGGGCAAGACAAATAGCGACAGAATCACTTCTGGGCAGCCGGTATGCCGAAAATCAAAGCGACAGCATGCTTAAGGCACTTGTCCTCGGATACAGGGCTGATATAGACAGCAAAACTTATGAGGCATTTCGCAAGACAGGGCTTTTGCATTTTGTATGTCTTTCTGGAATGAACTTTGGAATTCTAATCGGAATAATCTGGTGGCTGTGCAAGGCAGCAGGATTTATGAACCGCACCAGAGCATTTGTCTGCATAAACGCAGCGGCTCTTTTTCTTCTTGTTATACCGCCGAATCCCCCTGCTTTTCGTGCTGCGGTCATCTGCTTTGCATTTTGTGCGGCATTTTTCTTTAATCGCCAGCCCAATTCTTTTAATTCATTAGCACTTGCAGCAGTAATTTTGCTTTTGATAAGGCCAACAAACCTTTTCGAAGCAGACTGGCAGCTATCTTTCGCTACGGTGCTTGGGATTTTACTTTTCACGGACCGGATTCATTTCTTCTTATATGAAAAAATTACAGGACTGGAATTGTTCGAGAAGATTCCAAAGGACAATGCTTGTGTAAAAACAGCCACAAGAGGGGGACAAATTTTTTTAGAGGCATTTTCAGTAAGTCTGGCTGCGTGGCTGAGCAGCGCGGGGATTTTGCTTTATCATTTTTACTCATTCCAGTACCTGACGAGCCTCTGGACAGTTCTTGTGTCTCCATTGATAGCGTTGATTTCGGTATTGGGGTATCTGAAACTGCTGCTGGGGCTGGTGCTGCCCTTTACATCGAGCATCCTGAATACAATAATGAAGCCGGCGCTTGATTTATTGATTTGGCTTGTTCAACTTTTCGGGGGCCTGAACATTTCAGAAATATCAATGGGCAAGGTAAATGGTATTTTTATTGTGTTTTTTTATGGTCTGATTTTCTTCACAGCTTTTACCTACCTGCGTAAACCATTTTTGAAAAATGCAATCTTTTCAATATCATTGATAGCAATACTAGCACCGCTGACATTTTCGAAATGGCAGAGAAACCAACGGGATGAATTAATTATCAATTGTCTCGATGTCGGGCACGGTCAGGCTGTTCTGATGCAGTTTCCCGAAAATGAAAAAATCCTGTTCGATGCAGGCTCTCAATTTACGAACGATGCAGGCAGACGGATTATAAAACCGTTTCTCAATTACAGCGGCACAAGGCAAATCGACTCAATAGTGATAAGTCATAATGACTTAGACCATATAAATGCAATACCGGAGGTTATAGAAGGCTGTAATGTCAGAACGATATATGCGAATAATGACTTTTTCGCTGCTGACTCGAACAATCCAACGAAATTTCTGAAAGACTGGTTCACAAAAAAGCAAATAGCTATCCGCAACATCAATGAGCTTAAAATAAATAAACCGGTTTCGATAAAAACACTCTGGCCAGATGTATCAGAAGATGAGTACAAATTCCTGAGCGAAAATGACAAGTCATCTGTCTTGCTGATCGAATTTGCTGGAAGAAAAATTCTCTTATGTTCTGATGCAGAGAAAGCAGCACAGGCAGAAATTCTAAAACTTAATGCTGACCTCAATGCAGATATTATCATCGCTCCGCACCACGGCTCGGCGAATACACAGGCGAGGACTTTTCTGGAACGGCTCACACCGGAGATTGTAATATGCAGCTGCAGTAAAACCGAATTTGAGAACCGAAACCGCCTCATACTAAATAACTGCAAAGTCCTTTATACAGGTCAAATCGGATCGATACAAATCTCTATAGACAAGCAAGGCAGAATAAAAGAGGGGCGGTTTTAAAAGAAAAAGCGGCTTCTGACGAACAGAAGCCGCTTATACAAAGACGAACGAATTATACTTCAAACACTAAATCATGTGTATAACAACTTCAACCCTGCGGTTTTTAGCCTTTCCGCTTGAAGAGGTATTAGGAGTAACAGGCCGAGCCTCACCGGCGCCGACTGCACGAATCCTGTCCGGTGCTATTCCCTGGTCAATCATATATCTAAGAACAGTCAGGGCACGCTCGGAAGAAAGCTGCCAGTTGTCCTGCCAATTGGACTTCTTAATCGGGTCGGAATCGGTATTCCCAACCACGTCTATATCTTTGCCGGAGTATTTGGGATCACTTTTAAGGGTAGAAATGACCTGGTTGAGCTCTGAAATGCTTGTCTTCTTTAAGGTCGCCTTGCCGGAATCGAAGAGGATTGTATCAGGAATTTTAACGGTAAGCGTACCCTTTTCTCTATCGACCGTGGTTTCCAAATCGCCAAAACCACCGATTTTTTTGCCTTCTGCAAGCTGCCGCTGAAGGTCATCCAAGACTTTCTGGTTTTCCGCTATGATTCTGTCTTTTTGCTCGAGCCGGCCGAGTGCATTTTGGTATTCGACATTGAGGTTATTGTATTTTTTCTTCCAGCCCCTGACAATTTCCACAAAAGATTTGGAGTCAACCGGCCAGCCACGTGAGATCGCTGATAATTCGGCTGTTTCTGGTAAGGAAGAATCTTCCGGCCCGAAACCAGTGGTCAGCGTGCAGGAAGATTTGGAGGGAGTATTTACCCAGATCAAGGAGGCTAACCTAACCAAGGATATTTTATTGTATATGGATACTCTTTCCGCGGTTTATCCGCAACTGGACACTGAAAATTCGCGTTGGATATTTTT
>JBFZBH010000094.1:0-5785 GCA_041308525.1 Phycisphaerae bacterium
GTTCGTAAGCATAGGAGAAGACCGCAACACTGACCGGCGGCCAGTTGCGGTTGAGCTTGCAGACAAACAAACGGCCAGATGTAAAATCGTTGTCGGTCTTACGGAAGAAATGGCACGGAAAAATATACAAGGGCCGACAGATTACAATGATATCTTCGAACTGAAATTTTTATCCTGGGCAGTGCCGCGAACAGATGAAACAGAAACAGCAAAAAGGACATTCTGGACGCCCGACGGCAATGCTGTTGACGAGGCAAATGTGCCTGCCATCCTGAAACGAAATTTCGGTCCTGACAAGGGCAACTTTTCAAGCTGTCTATTGTTTATCCTCTCTGACAAAGGCAGCCAGGATTTTTCGGAGCGCTACTCACTTGTCGATAAATTCGGGAACACGATTGCACAAAGCAGCGGCTCGAGCGGCATGAGCGGCGGGGATTATGAGCGCTGGCGGATTCCATCTTTTTGCAGCAACTTTTTGAGCGATAACAGGTGGCCTGCGAGGGGCGATTTGATAATCAATTACCAAGCGCGCGAATGGAAAACAATCAGGGAGATCGACCCGAAGAAGGAAAGTAAAGTTCATATAAAGGATGGGCTCGACTGGTCAATCGAAAGAAGGGGCGGCATGATAAGGTATATTTTGTCCATGCCGGATTTAGACCAGCAAATGGGACAGCCGGAATACAGGCAGATGCTCGTGGATAAAAACGGAATCCTTCAGGAGACAAGGGGGCTAAATAAGCCGGGCAGGGGACGCTGGCAGTCAAATTTCGAGCTGAACGAAGCGAGTGCAGCTGATGTGAATGTTATCAGGATTCAGCACTGCCGCAAATTCACAAAAGTTTTTTCTGATGTGCACCTGAATCCCAATGAAAATAAAGCGGATGAAAAAGAGCAGAAATAAAAAGGGGGCAGGCTCAATTCGCAAGATACCTTGGATGGCCTGCCCTCTCATCTGAGGAGATTAGTATTCATCATCCCCCTCCTCGGCGAAGCATAAATCTTTCCATATAAAGGATAAGTAATTTTTCGAGGCAAGCCAAAAAACTAAAAGAAAATTTTTGCTGAAAGAATCCTGCTGCTAACACGTCGATTTATTACAGGACTTCAGTTAGAGAATTTACAATGCGTATGTCGTAATGCGGATGCCGGATGATGACTAACGACCGGGAGACTGGCGGCTGAAGGATTTTGTGAGATTAATTTCGGAGGGAAAAAATGGGTATAAAAAAAACAGGGCCTGGTTGGAGGGAGGAGACAACGAGATTTTCCAAGCCCTGTTGACTACTATAGTTTATTAGATAATCGTTACTTTTGTCAAGCCCTTTTTTACGTTAATTTTAAAAACTTCTTTATCCCTAGATTACACGCTGTACACTAACGTAAATATCATAATCACACTAAATTGGACTAAGGAAATCCCTTATTTTTAAGATTTTTTGGCTTATTTTTGAAAGAATGCCAGAAAAACGAAAAATAGGGCTGGGCTGCGGAGGGAGGAGAGGAGATTCACCCAGCCCCATGTAAAATGGGCAAGATAGTGATAAAATGGACATTTGTCCAGACTTTTTTCTAAATTTTTTTAAAATTTTTGCAAAATCGCCAAAATTGCAAGACAAATGTCACTCAGCCGAGGGGTGTTATTTAACATTCAGACTGTTAAAAAAGGCCATAGCGGCATCAGCGACAATGCTGTGGCCGACGGGGGTCCAGTGCTGGTCGCAGGTAAAATAGGCCTGTTTTCCGCTTTTTATGGCATCCTGAAGGGGTTTTGTGAGGCTTAAAAACTCTATAGATTGGGCTTTGCAAAACTCTCCGACAGCTGATTCCTTGCTATCCAGATTTTTACAGACAAAATCCGTTATCTCCCCGACAGTGGGCAAGTTCTTCATTTTCAAGGACATAAAGGCATAAAGTTTTTCTTTGGGCACATCATCTTTTATCAAAGGCATCAGTAAATGCGGCTTATCGGGGGCATAGACGACGACAAGGCGTATTCCATTTTCATCGCATAATTTTTTTATTTCCAAAAGTTTTTCGGAGGTTCCCTTCCAGCCGCCGCTTATCTCGAAGGCTTTTCTGTCAATGCATTCATCGCGGAGGGATTTAAAGTCGAAGGCATAATATTTAGCTTCCTGACCCTGTGGGACGGCAACCGGCAACCAGCTTACAGGATAAAGAGGGTGGCCGGTGCCGACTTTGCCGGATTTGAAATCGTCGGCAAAGCGGCTGCTGCCGAGAGGACCGAAAAGACAGATGAATAAATTTTTCAACCCAAGGCGGAGCGGTGAAGTTTTTATGTAAGAGACAAAACTAAATTTTCGGGGGTTTTGTTTTTCCTGGAGCTTGCGGCCTTCGAAATTAGAGCTTCGAAAATCGTTGCCCTCGTAGAGGACGCACATAATTATTCGCGGGGAAAATTTGGGAGCAAAGCGCTTGATAAGCTCAAGGTAGCTGACGGGATTGCCGCCCGACATTCCGAGGTTATAGATTTTCAGGCCGCTGCGTTCTGCAAGCAGGAAAGGCCAGACGTGCTCATCGGAGACGTGGGAGCCTTCGGTGAAGGAATCGCCGAGAGTTATGATTTCGCATTTTTCGAAATCGGTTTTGTTGCGGAAACCATTGTTATCGATTGTTATCGTAAATTCGAAATCGCCGAAGCCCTTTGCGGGCGCTGGATATGAAAAGGCGGTCTTGGAGACGTCGGTTACGATTCCTTTCTGGATGGTGTCCGGAGTGCGGAAAAAGAGGTCTGCGCGGCCCTGATACTGTTTTGCCTTAAGTATTCGCAGGGCTGTATCAGCGGCAGCAAGAGAGATAAGAATCGAGAGGGCAAGGGCAATTACCTTGAAGGTGTCCTGTCTTTTCTGCTGGGGCGTTTTTACTTTTTTTGCTGCCCAGATGCCATTGATAACAAACAGGCTGATTACAGAAACAACAAGATTGAGGGTGAAGCGATCAAACGTGAACCTGCCGAGGAGAATATCGCGTTCCTGTGCGATATTGTAGGCCAAGGCGGATTGGCCGAGCCACAAGACAATATTGACGGCTGCTACTACACCTGTTGCTATCCATTTTCCGGTTTTGCCGTTCATAAAAGAACCTGTATTTTCCAAATTTCATAATCCTCAGCTCAAACGCTTGTCTGGCGAGACCTAATATACCCTTAAAGAAATCCGGGGCAATCGCAGTACGGATGCGATGCTCGTAACATAATACGAAAAACGCTGAACGTAACGAGTCGCGCAACCGTTTAACGATTTACGAATAAGGAGGGGATTATACTTCATTTTCATTTTTCGGCGCAATAAAAAAGCTGTTAATTCCGACCGGAATCAACAGCCCTTTGCCAATTTTTAAGTTCCCCCCCGAAATTTTTTCTGTTGCTGTTTAAACATTTTTACACACTATTTTTTTATTTGTCTTGCAGGCGGAGGGCGAATCCTTTTGTTGATAAAACAAAGGTTTCTTTTCATATCACAATATTCGAAGGAAATTTTCTCTCTTCTTGTGAAAAACGAATCGGGATTTTTTAGAAAGAATCCCCTATCCCCCACGGACAGCAGAAACAGAACAATTTCAGGCGATAGTGCCCTTTCGTTCATTGCGCCACTCCTAAAACTATAAATCATATCGGCAGGGGCGAAGATTTTTCATTAGGCAAAATCAGTATTGAAAACGAGGAAAATATCAATTTTTCATACTGATAATGAGGTTTGAAAATTTTCCGAAAAAATCATTCAAAATCCCTTCGAGTCTAAAAATCGTGCGGTTATGTATTGACAGGTGAGAGCCGATTGTATAATATATAAGGGCGTCCAAATAATTTTATGGATGCCGGCCTGAACCCCGATTTATCGGGGGTTACCGGATTGTAGCAGGGCGAATATCCTCGTTTGAGGTCGCTTGCCTTCGTGGCAGAAGGCGAAACGGCCTTACGAGAGGTGCCCGCGAAACTATAATAAGGCCTCGCAAAGATATTTTACGAGACCTCGGGATTAAAGAAATTTTTTCAGGAAAGGTAGGAAAAAGATGTCACCAAAGACTGCCAAGGCGGCTGAGAAAGGTGCTGCCGCAACCCCAACGGAAAGAACAGGCGCACAAATCATTGTCGATACCCTTGTCGAGCTCGGCGCAGATACCGTATTCGGATACCTCGGCGGAGTTGTGCTACCGTTGTTCGATAAATTATACGATGCACCGATAAGGGTGATTGTCCCTCGTCACGAGCAGGGCGGCTGTCATATGGCTGATGCCTATGCACGCGCAAGCGGCAAGGTCGGCGTTGTCATAGCAACGAGCGGGCCGGGCGCCTGCAATCTTGTGACAGGGCTGGCAAACGCGATGATGGATTCGATTCCAGTTGTCGCTATTACAGGTCAGGTAAGGACAGAACTTATCGGCAACGATGCGTTTCAGGAAGCTGATATTACGGGCATTACAAGGCCGATCACAAAATACAACTGCATCGTCAAGGACATAAAGGACCTTGCAAGGACGATACACGAGGCGTTTTACATCGCATCGACGGGACGGCAGGGGCCTGTCCTTATCGATGTTCCTGTCGATATATCGGTCAGCAAATATACTCTCGAAGGGCCGGTCACAATGAATCTGCCCGGCTATCATGTAAAGACGAACGGGCATTCAGGGCAGATCGATGCTGCTGCAAAGGCAATAAACGAATCTGAAAGGC
Organism: Phycisphaerae bacterium; assembly: GCA_041308525.1. Lineage (GTDB taxonomy): Bacteria > Planctomycetota > Phycisphaerae > Sedimentisphaerales > Anaerobacaceae > Fen-1359. Next base: position 4,697 of record JBFZBH010000094.1, read on the forward strand.
CTGTGCTTTATGTCGGCGGCGGAATCATCAGCGCAAATGCATCCGAGGAATTGCGGGCCTTAGCACAAAAGGCGAATCTGCCTGTAACAATGACGCTGCTTGCGCTGGGGAGCTACGACCAGTCTCGTGCCGAATCGCTCGATATGCTCGGGATGCACGGGACGGCGTATGCGAATTTTGCTGTCCAGGAATGTGACCTTTTGATAGCCATCGGCGCACGCTTCGATGACAGGGTGACGGGCAAGGTCAAGACATTCGCAGCTAATGCGAAGATTATACATATCGATATCGACCCATCGAGCATTGCAAAGAATGTCCGCGCGGATATACCGGTCGTCGGCGATGCAAAATATATCCTGGGCGAGCTTGCCAAGAAGGTCGAGCATCGGCCGCGGAAGGAATGGTTCAAAAAGATTGCTGAGTGGAAGAAGAAATTTCCGCTCACCTTTGACAAGACCACTTCGAACATCAAGCCGCAGTATGTCATCGAGGAAATCTGCAACCTGACGAAAGGCGATGCGATTGTGACGACAGGCGTCGGTCAAAACCAGATGTGGACGGCACAGTTTTACAGGTTCAAGAGGCCGCGCCAATTTATAACTTCAGGCGGGCTTGGGACGATGGGTTTCGGCCTTCCGGCTGCGATTGGCGCACAGATAGCCAAACCGGATGAAACGGTCATCGATATCGACGGCGACCACAGTTTCAATATGACTATGACCGAGCTTGCAACAGCCGTTCAGCATAAACTGCCAATCAAGGTCTGCATCATCGACAATGGATACATGGGAATGGTCCGGCAGTGGCAGCAGCTTTTCTACGGCCACAGGTACTCTTATAATGCGCTTGCCAATCCCGATTATGCGACAGTCGCGAGGGCGCTCGGTGCTGAGGGAATCACAGTCGATAAAAAGGCGGATGTTCCGGCTGCGATAAAGAAGATGCTGAGCATTAAGGATGGGCCGTGCCTTGTGGACTTTAAGGTCGAGGGCGAAGAGAACGTCTGGCCGATGGTTCCCTCGGGAAAGAGCCTCAATGAAATGGACGGGCTGGATTATCTGGAAAGTATGGCGTAAGAAAATAAAAAAT
>JBFZBH010000095.1:0-5781 GCA_041308525.1 Phycisphaerae bacterium
GAAGGTGCCGTCATCATTCTTTGCAGTTGCAGCACAACTGGATAAGGCTATAGATGTGGCCGCTGTGAAAGAACCTAAAATTACAATGGGCAAATGGATTTGGCATCCGGATGCCGGAGAGACGAAACACTCCTGCTGGTTTAGAAAAGAATTTGAAATACCAGTTGACCGCAAGGCTGTGCAGGCAGTCCTGAAAATCGTTGTGGACAACGCCTATACCCTTTACGTTAACGGCAAAAAAATCGGGGAGGGCAGCAACTGGGAAAAAACTGATAGTTATGATGTTACCACGAGTTTGAAGACAGGCAAAAATATCATTGCCATAGAAGCAAATAATATCGATGGTCCTTTCGGCCTTCTCTTCGGGATGACTGTTGTCCTTGATGACGGGAAGACTATTGACATTCGCTCAGACAATAAATGGATTGCATCACTTAAATCTGCAAATGGATGGGAGCAGTCCGAGTTTGAGCCGAATAGCTGGGCGGCCGCTCGTGAAATAGCAGATACCGGCGCAGCCCCCTGGAATTATTCAGATGGAAAATCCCTGCACAAAACTGCTCTTATTCGAAGCAATACTCTAAATATCATCGGAGCCGGTGATGCATTCGACTGGACCTCGCCAGCCGACGGTTCATATCGAATTTATGTTTTTAATAAGTATCACCATCCCGGTGCTGACAGCGGGCAAGTCAACTATATCGATGAGCGTCTCGGAAAGGCATTTATTGAAATTGCACTCGAGCCATACGAAAGACAATTTGGCAAAAAGCTCGGAAGTTCAATTCCCGGCGACTTCATAGACAACGAAGGCGACTACGGATGGCGTCTGGCGTGGAGCGGGACACTCGATTCGCGATACAAAGAGCGATATGGCCGTGATATTCGCCAATGGTTGCCGCTTATGGCTGACAAGGATGTCGAAGGTCTTTACTCGAAGGCTCGATGGGAATGGTTCGATGTTGTTTCCGATATATACGCTGAAACTTTCAGGTCCGTAACAGACTGGCATGAACAGCGTGGGATGTACACGACTGCCCACGTCTGGGAAGAAAGTATTCCGGCCCAGGTTCAGGCTGTCGGCGACCATATGAAAATCCTCCGTGCCTTCACAATGCCGGGGCAGGATTGTCTGGGAAGAAAGTCTCTGTGTGTCCACGATTTCAAGGAAATCGAATCGGTTGCGGAGTTCGAAAATGTGCGTGCCGCTACGGAATTGATGGGTGCGGGCGGTTTTGAGGGAAAGGAATGGGGCACTTTTACGCCGCCATTCCTGAAACAAAGCATAAATGCGGCGATTGCCTGGGGAATGAGCCATATTATTCCGCATGGTGTTTTTACTACGAGAAAATTGACCGGCAATCCCTGGCCGCCGGATTGGTATAGTGAAAATCCTATGTTTCCATATCTGAATTTATGGACCGATTTTTCCCGGCGAGCAAGCTATATCAATTCAATGGGACAAGCTGTTCCTGATGTGCTTTTATACAACCCGCTGGAATCTGCATGGATTTTGGCTGATTACGACCTCTTCGATGCGAAAAAAAATATGGCGTGGATTTCCTGGGTAATGCCGCAGGATACAGAAAGCGGCAGACGAATGAATTATATTGACAGGGTATATACAAAAGCAATCACTGACCTGACGGATGCTCGTGTCGAATTCCTGATTGGCGACCGGTATTATCTGGGACAAATGGAAGTGAAAGGCAGGCACCTTATGCGAGGAGAGTTTTCTTTTAAGACACTGGTGCTTCCCCCAATAGACATATTGACGCTGGATGCAGCCCGAAAAATTGTTGATTTCGCAAAGGCCGGCGGATGTGTTTATGCTCTCGGTGAACTTCCGACTGCATCAGCCGATAACGGTGCAAAAGACCCCCTGATGATAAACCTTATGGAAGATTTGAGAAAGCAGCCGTTCTTTACCTCATGTCCGAATGAGCCTGTGGACTGTCCCTCAGTATGGTCGTATGGTCCCGGCTGGCAGTACAGAACCGACCCTAACCAGTACGGACTTAAGCCTATGCTTACTAAAAGTGCGCCGGGCCTCGATTGCCCGGTCAAATTTATCTCCGGTGCTTTCACGATGCTCCAGCACCGCCGCCGTATTGATGGCAGGGATTTCTTTTGGCTCGTCAATAACACATCAAGCAGCCAAAGCTGCCGGATTTTCGTCTCTGCAGTCCACGGAGCGGCCTCTATCTGGGATTGTGAAAACGGCCAAATAAGCCCTGTGAATTCATCGGACTTAAAAGATGGCAGCCGCCTAAGTTTGACGTTTCAACCATACGAAGCATACTGGCTTGTCTTTGACAAGCAGAAAACCGCTTATAGTCTGCCGGTAAAAAGTCAGGAAAGCGAGGTGGTCATGCAAATCGACGGCCACTGGAAAGTGACTTTTGACCCGAACATCCAGCCGACGATGGAATTCCCGATGACACCGCCTGCTGAGTTTGCTCTCGGCACAGAAAAATCCCTTGAGGACTGGTCAGAATGGGGACTTAAAAAATTCAGCGGCCTGCTGGATTACACAAAAACAGTGAATATAAACAAGATAGAAGGTAAATTTTTCCTTGACCTTGGCAAAGTTTGTCATGCAGCAGAGGTCTATGTAAACGGCAAAACCTGCGGCGCAAGGTTGTGGGAACCTCATATATTGGATATTTCCGATGCTTTGAAAAACGGCGATAATGAAATTCGTGTGCGCGTAGCCAACTTAATTAATAACAGTTATGGTGACATTCAGGAATCAGGTCTGTTTGGCCCTGTCAAAATTGTTACCGAGGGCACAGGACAGAGATTAGAGTAAACCTGAAAATTTGTGCGGCGATAATTTTTATCTTTTAAATTCTTTTTTTTACAAAGCGGATTCTTCGGGAGGCTGGACTGTTTCATAGCCGGGCATTTTGACATCTGCCTTCACCTGCTCATACCAGCAGCTGCCGTCCCAGACATCGGTTTCACCTTTTGCCCTTGGGTCATTGGTTCGAAGCATCCATTTTGACAGTTCTGTTCGCATTTTACTGAGTGTCTTTGCATAAGAGCTGTCCTGCGCGACATTATTAAGCTGGCCGCTGTCTTTTCGCAAATCGTACAACTCTTCAGCGGATCTTCGCTCAAAGGCAATGCGGTAATAGTACGAATATTTGGGGTCGTCTTTATGGTCTATAATAAAATATTTCGACGGTCCTTCGTCACAATCTAAATGTCCCTTCGGTGTTCCATTAGGGCGTCTCAGAAACGGGTGACCTGCGGGGAAGAGCTGGGGCCGGAAATTTCGAATGTAAAGGAAATCTTTTGTTCTAAGTGCCCGGGCAGGAAAACTTCTGCCTTCAGGATGACACCAGGTATGTCTTTCACGCTCGGTAAATACCTTGTCGCGGGAGGAGTCAACACTGCCGTCTTTGCTGGATAACAGGACATTCATAAGACTGCGGCCTGTCATTTCTTTTGGAATATTTAAGCCTGCGGCCTCCAGGAATGTCGGTGCAAAGTCAGTCGTGCTGACAAAATCGCTTATGACTCTGCCCGCAGGAACTTGTGCCAGCCAGGAAATTGCAAGCGGTGTCTTTGTACCTGCATCATATAAATTTCCCTTCGAGCGGGGGAAAGGCAATCCGTTGTCGCCGGTCAAAACCACGATTGTGTTTTCAAGCTCATTGATTTGTTCGAGCTGTTTTATGAGCTGGCCGACCTCGATATCAAAACGTTTAATCTCAGCATAATAATCAGTAAGGTCACGTCTTACCTCGGGGACATCAGGCAAATATACCGGAACAGATACCTTCGATGCATCGAGCTTATAATCTGCAGCCAATTTCGGATCGTAAGAGCGGTGAGGGTCGTTGCTGCCGAACCAGAAACAGAACGGCATTCCTTTGGGTCTTTTGGAAAGGAATTCACTGAAATCCTTGTAGCGATTGCCCGCAGGATTAATCTCTCTTCCATCGTGCTTGCCGGGACCCCACCCTTTTCTTGTGAAACCGACGTGATAGCCATTTGCCGAAAGAATATCCGTGTAAAGCTGTGGTATGTTCGTCCAGTTCGATGACAAATTCATTGCATTGCCGAGCCGGTGCGGCATCTGACCGGAAAGAATACCAGCACGTGAAGCTGTGCAGGTCGGTGCTGCTACGAAGTTATTTGTGAACAGCACCCCGTTTCGTGCAATGCGGTCGAAGGTTTCTGTTTTTATGAATGTTTCTCCGAGAATCGAGGCCTGTTTCGGACCCCAGTCGTCAGCTATGCAGAACAATATGTTCGGCCTTTTTTTTATGCTTTGCTTTGAAAATAGTTTACTGGAATCCAGGCATCCGCTTATCGCAAGCCCTGCAGCGCCCAAACCTGCCGTCTTCAAGAATTGCCGCCGGTCAAAATTTCTGGTTTTCATTTTCCGTTTCCTTTACCGGATTTTTCTGCATTTTTAGACAGCGCATAATCGCAGCTCAGATTGTCTTTCCGCCGGCAGGATCGAGCTTTTTCAAAACAGCCGCAAGCTCCTTGCGGGCAGAAATCGCTGCTTTGTCCTTGGTGTCTGAAGGCACAAGCTGCTCGACAAAGGGCGCATCCTTCATATCAAAAAGTTCGCCTGCCTGATTAAGCTTCCATCCATCATTGCGGACATACCAGTTGCGGCCGAGCTGCACAAAAATCCACTCTCGATGCTTTCCCTTTTCGCCGCGAAGCTGCGGTGCGAAACTTTGACCATCATATTTCAATTTCGAAGGTACTTTCGCGCCCACAACTTCAGCAAATGTCGGCAAAAGGTCGCTGAAATCCACCAGGTCTTTAAGCACAACTCCGCCCGGCATTACGCCTTTCCAATTAGCTATCAGCGGGACACGTGAGCCGCCTTCAAGCATAGTGCTCTTGTTGCCATTTATTTTTCTTCCGCCTATTGTGCCGGTCTGTGCTGCAACTGTGCCATTATCGCCGGAGAAAATTATCAGGGTGTTGTCACGAAGTTTCAGCCGGTCTAATTCTGCGACGACCAGACCGACCTGTTTGTCAAGGTAAGCGACATTATCGTCGTAGAGTGTTCGAACATCCTGCTTGCCCGGTTTGCTGTCTGGTGTCCGGACAATCGGGCCGTGAACCAGATGCGAGGAATAATAAAGAAAGAACGGTTTACCTGCTGCCGGCCCGCCTGCTGAATGCCGGCGCAGAAAATCCATCGCAAATTCGTGCGTGGCATCGGGGTAATAAATCTCTTTTTCCAGCTCAATAAGCTGACCGTTTTTCGTGTAATTATTTTTCCAGTACCAGCCGCCCGCCGTCGGGTCGGTGATGTATTCATCGAATCCCCAGTCGCGCGGTGTCTGTCCCATCTGCCTCCACTTGCCCGCCTGGCAGGTATCATAACCTGCCTCTTTTAGAATCCGCGCTAATGGATGCTCATTTTGAGCTACAGGATTGCCTGCCGCTTTATTCGTCAGGCCTCCTGTTCTGAAGGGATACCGTCCTGTCATAATCTCGCAGCGTGTCGGCCCGCACAGCGGTGTCGAATAACATCGCTCGAAACGTATGCCGCCGCGAGCAAGGGCATCTAGGTTTGGCGTCCGGTTTTTATGCCGGTCCGAACCATAGCATCCGACTCCATCCAGCCCGTAGTCATCCGATAGAATGAAAACAATGTTGGGCCGTCCGGCTGCTCTGACCCTGCGGCTGGTTGTTGAAACGCACGAGGCAGGTATAGACAGCGTTGAGACCGCTCCTGCAGCAACACAGGTCCTCAAAAATTCTCTTCGCGTTAATTTGCTCATAATTTTTCTCCTTTAA
>JBFZBH010000096.1:0-5720 GCA_041308525.1 Phycisphaerae bacterium
ATGGCTGATAGAAGAATGGATAAGAGAGTTCGGCGAAGAAAAGGCAGAGCAGATTTGCTTTGCAAGCAATCGGAGGCCGTCTATTTATATAAGGCCCAATATTCTTAAAACAACAGCCGCAGAACTTGCTGAGAAACTAAAGCAGGCAAAAGTGGAGTTGCAGGTTATCGACGGCTCGATGATACAGCTAAAGTCGCCGAAGCTTATCACAAGGCTGCCCGGTTTTGCTTCGGGGCTTTTTACAATCCAGGACATTTCAGCAGCAAGAGCGGTAGAGCTTCTTAATCCGAAGAAAGGCTGGCTGGTTCTTGATTTATGTGCGGCGCCGGGGACAAAGACGACACAGATTGCGGAACTGACTTCTGATAAAGCGAAGATTATCGCAACCGATATTGACACGGCACGCCTTGAGAGGCTGAAAGAAAATATAAGAAGGCTCGATTTGAAAAGCATCAGCATTATAAAATATGACCAGATTGATGGGATAGTGAAAGCAGCCGGGCAATTCGATTGTGTCCTGCTGGATGTCCCCTGTTCGAATACGGGCGTTCTGGCAAAAAGGCCGGAGGTGCGCTCGCGAATTACAAAGAGTGCGATTGAAACTCTTGCAAAAAAACAGGCAGAGCTGCTTAAAAAAGCTGCACAGCTCCTTAAGCCATCTGGCAAAATCTGCTACAGCACGTGCAGCATTCAAAGTGCAGAAAACAGTCTTCTTATCAAAGAATTCCTGCGGCAAAATAAAAATTTTTCTATCGAATCCGAGAATCTTGCCTTTCCCTCCGCTGATCAGCCCGATTGCGACGGAGCATACATAGCCATCCTGAAATCCTCATCTAAAAGATAGAGGTGAGTTGAATCAGTCTTTGAGCAATTTTTTATTTTGAGGAGATTTTAAGTAGTTCCGAGGTGAAACTACACTTTTACCGGTCTTAAGCTCAAGGTCTTTTCGCGCCTTTCCTGCGACTTCGCCGCCTTTATGAGCTGCATCTTTTGTCTCAACAAATCCTTGTGCGTCTTTGACTTTTGTGATTTCTGTTGTGGATGCCTCACCGAGCATGGAAAAAATCAGTTCAAGGTCGTTCATATGGTCGCGAAGGTTCTGTCTTTTGAGTCCTTTAATTTTCTTGTATTGTGAAGGTGTTATACCGAAGGCTGCTTTTGAGATTTCTGCTGTCAGGATTGAATACTCCTTTTCCACTTTTATGCCTCTTTTGTCCCATTCATCGGTCAGTTCCTCACGGATGGCGATTCCACGCATTCTTTTTTCAATCCAGTTATCCGAATAACCCTTTGCCTTATATAAAGCCCTTGTTCTTTTCGTGGCGAGCTCAGGGTCTTCGATTTCCTGGACCCTCTCATAACCAACCCTTGCCAGCCAGCGTTTTAATGGTTCTGCTTTAGGGCTTGGTATTGACTGGATAATTCGAAACATTCCTTCGGTATTGGCACAATCAGTTTCACGCATTTTTCCATCTGGCGCCTTCAATTTCAACCCGTGACAAAACGTCACGACTTCACTTCCTTCCTCTTTGAGCCTTTGTTTTAATTTTCTCCAATACGCTCCAGCATCGGGGCTATCGGTCAATACCTCACACACATCAACCACCGAAAACCACCATTCGTTTTTATGAATCGTTTTTCTTATCTGCTTGCCTCTAAATACTGCAATTTGTGTCGTTTCCATCGTATCCTCTTTCTAAACTTGCACATATAATTTCAGTTGTCCGTTTTTTTCGGACAGTTCAGTGTTTACATAAAGGCTCTCTAAATTAGCTTTTGGATTGATTGCTTCCTTTTTCATTTTATTGTCCTTGCGTCAAATAACACCTGGTTGGATTTTAGCTATGATTTGTCTATAATGCAAGGGGAAACCAAGAAAATGATTAATGATGAATGAATAATGATTAATGGGGTGAGATTGCTTCGTCCAAAAGATGAGGCCTCGCAATGGTCCTAATACGTGATGCTTATGTCGTATTACGTATGTCGAACAGCTAAGGGGAGATGCTTCACTTTGTTCAGCATGACAATTTATTTGGAGATGGGCTGGTAAGAAGGGGGAAAATGGAATCCACAGGATATCCACAACGGGTACTTACGATGTGCAAAACTTGTGAAAAACAAAAAATTATTATTCGCAACTTCTGATTTAACAATGGTCTTATAAAAGTTGAAAAGAAATTTTCAAAAAGGTTGTTGATTTGATTTTTCAACGACCAATAATAGCACTAAAAGCAGGACTGATAATTTAATATGACCGATTCATATTGTCATACCTGCAGGAGCAGGTATCCAGTATTAAGTAATAAAAACTGGATTGCCGCATAGCTGAGAAAAGAAATGACGGCAAGCGGCAGGAGAGGAAAGTTGGATCGCTTTCCAAAGAGCTGCAGCCCGCTTTTGATATTTGCGGGCAAAAGGCAATAAGGAATTGGTTCCGGTAAGAAGAAACTGCAGAAAGGGAGTTTGTCATGCAGGGAGTAGTCAGGGACGACGTGCGGGCTGCGGCAGGAGCTGCGCAAACAGAAATCGTTTCGAAGACAGATGCGCTGAATCAGGCCATAGCGGAAAAAGTCGGGCAGCAGAAGTATAAGGTATGGTTCGAGAACTCGACGAAATTGAATATTGCAGACGGCTACTTAAGGATTGGGGTGCCCAATCTTTTTATAGCAAACTGGATTGAGAAGCATTTTTCCAGTCAGATAAAACAGGCAGTAAAGGAGGTTACCGGAGAGGACAAGAAATTAAGTTTCAGCCTTGATGCGGCGATAGCCGAGCAGCAGAGACGGACGAATATGTCCATCCAGAGCCAGCCGGCACAGAATCCGGTCAGCAGAAGCGCGACAGCAGAAAAAATGGTCGGCCTGAGCACCGTGAAACTGAAAATGAGCCTCGATGATTTTGTCGTAGGACAATCGAACCAGCTGGCATACAGTGCTGCAATGGCGGTCGCAAGCGAGGAAAAGAGTCCGTTCAATCCGCTGTTTGTTCACGGAGGGTATGGAGTCGGGAAGACGCATCTGCTGCAAGGGATCTGCAACGCAGTGCGAAAGAAACGACCCGGGACTAATTGGCTGTATCTATCAGCGGAGGATTTTGTCAATCAGTTTGTGCTGGCCTTGAAGACGAAGAAGCTGGAGGCTTTCAGGCGCCGGATGCGACAATCAGACCTGCTCGCAATCGACGACATTCACTTCCTGGCCAGCAAACCCTCCACTCAAGAAGAGTTTCTGCATACGTTCAACACAATCGACCTTGCGGGAAAACAGGTTGTGCTCGCATCCGATGCACATCCGAAACTTATAGGGCAATTATCTGATAAGCTTGTAAACAGATTCATCTGCGGGATGGTTGTGAAAATCGAAAACCCCGATTTCCAGACACGATGCCAGATATGCAGGCAATTCGCAGCTGCGAAAGGAGCAAGCGTGCCGGAAAGCGTAATCAAATACATTTCTGAAAATCTGCGGACAAACGTCCGCGAGCTGGAAGGTGCATTGCTGAAGGTGATTGCATATTCAGGGCTTCAGAACCAGAAAATCACCCTCGAATCAGCGAGGGAGATTCTCGCAGAGCATCTTTCCCGCACGGACCCGATTGTTCATATCAGCGACATAGAGTCGGCTGTGGCGGCGTATTTCGGGATAAGTGCTGCTGATTTGCACTCGGCAAAAAAGGACAGGACGATATCAATCGCGCGGCATTTCAGCATGTATCTTGCGAGAAAGCACACGAAGATGTCCAGCCCGGAGATTGGCAGGTGCATGGGCAATAAAAATCATGCGACGGTGCTGCTTGCCTGCAGGAAAGTCGAAGAGCAGATTCAGCAGAACAGCGACCTTCAATGGCACGGGCCTTCCGGAAATCGTGTTGTAAAAGCAAAAACGATTCTTTCGAATCTCGAGACAGAAATCGCAGGATAAAATGTCTGCTGATACACATTGAGATGTTACAGTTTCCCATCCTGTTTTTCTTTGCCAAAAGTCCTTCAGGCAATCTGTGTGCTGAACAATTCACTCGATTCGCTTATTGACAAAAAAACGGGTTTGAATTAACCTTATCGCTTTAATAAACTTTTTTCCTGAGGTTTTTATGGTAGTTACCCGTTTTGCACCGTCGCCGACCGGATATCTTCATATCGGGGGGGCGAGGACAGCTCTTTTTAACTGGCTTTGGTCCAGGAAGAAGAAGGGCAAATTCATTCTGCGCATCGAGGACACCGACCTGAAGCGCAACACGCCTACAGCAATGCAGCAGGTCATCAGCGATTTGCGGTGGCTGGGCATCGACTGGGATGAAGGCCCCGATGTCGGCGGGCCGAACGGACCTTACCTGCAGTCTCAGCGAAAAGACATTTACGAGAAATACGTCAGGAAACTCATCGACGAGAAAAAGGCATACTATTGTTTCGATACCCCAGAAGAGCTTGATGCGATGCGCCAAAAAGCAACTGCAGAAAAATCCAATATTGTTTATCAGAGGCCCGAAAAATTTCCGGATGAAAGCGAAGTCGCAAAGGCGAAAGCAGAGGGGAAATCCGTGACAGTTCGCTTCGTTATGCCTGCTGAGGAGATTGTTGTTAAGGATGTAATCCGGGGCGAGGTAAGATTCAATGGCGCCGAGCTTGGTGATTTGATTATTCTCAAATCGGACGGATTCCCGACTTATAATTTCGCAGTTGTAGTTGATGATGCCCTGATGGGAGTAACCTGTATTATGCGCGGGCAGGAGCATCTTATGAACACGCCGGCCCAGCAGGAGCTTTGGAAGGCCCTCGGGTTCGGCGACTTGCCGCAGTATGTTCATATGTCTGTGACGATAAGCCAGACAGGCGGCAAACTATCGAAGCGAGAGCGGCCTGCTGCGCTTCGCAATGTAATCAAAAAAATGCAGGATATCGACTTCAATAAACTTGCCGAAGCCGGCTCGATCACCATCGAGCAGCTCAACAGCTTCCTTGACGGCAAGACCACACCGGATATGCCCAATATCGATGCGATGGCAAAGTATCTGGGAGTTGCGCTTCCTGAAATTAACGTCGTCGATTTTTTCCGCAGCGGCTATCTTCCGGAAACAATGATGAACTTCCTTGCTTTGCTCGGCTGGAGCCCCGGCGATGGGCGCGAAATTATGACGGCCGGGCAGCTCATTGAGTCGTTCGATATTTCACGGCTGATAAAGGCCAACAGCCTCTTTGACCGCTCAAAGCTGTTAGCATTCAACACTGAGCATATGCGAATGGTCCCGAAGGATAAGCTGATTGTTTACTTCCGTGAGTATCTGAAGGCGGCTGAATCGCCTGTGATAAAAGCCGATGACAAGACACTGGGCAGGCTGCTGGAGCTTTGTGCAGGAGCAAGGACGCTTGCTGATGTCGAGAAGAAGAGCAGGTTTATTTTTATCGACAGCGAAAAGATAGAGTTCGATGAGAAGGCTGTAAAGAAGGTTCTGCTTGATGGCGACAGCCTTTTAATTTTGAAAGGCGTCCGCGACGGACTTGCCTGCGTCGAGCCTTTTGATGAGAAGTCGGTTGAGCAGATGCTGATGACTTTGGCCCAGAAAAGAAATGTGGGGCTTGGCAAAATTGCCCAGCCGCTCCGCGTCGCTCTTTGCGGCTCGACGATTAGTATTTCTATTTTCGAGGCAGTCTGTATGCTCGGCAGAGAAAACGCCCTGGCCAGACTCGATAACACCTTAAAGAAATTCAGCAGGTAAACGAG
>JBFZBH010000097.1:0-5713 GCA_041308525.1 Phycisphaerae bacterium
ACCGCCTTGCCTATCGTATCGCCAGGCATAACCTTGAAGTCTGAGCTGTACCAGCTGCCCAGATTGTACTTGCATACCGTTACCGTCACCCTCTCCTTGGCAAATAGATACATTTTCTCCGGTATCTTTACGACAGCATCCGGCTGATTGAATCCGCTCCACAAAATCACCTTGTCCTTAAGAGGATCGTTCGGGTCGGCAAATTTGTCGCTGCCAGCTATCGGGTTAAATACGCCGATGCGAATCCTGTACCTGCAGGTCGCCCCAGGCTTTACTGTATCATCGAACGCCCAAATCGCCAGCTCGCTCGTCAGCTTCGAAAGGTCGGTCTTTTCTGTAATTGAAATCTTTTCGAATTCCTTATAAAGCTTGCTGAATGCCTGCTCATCGGTTGTAGTCGTTGTCGTTGTCACCGGCGTTGGATAACCATACGCCCCTCCGCCGCCTCGCATCGCTCGAAGCGTATCCATATCTGCTGCTCCCCCGCCCGCTCTGGCCGGCGCCATCGTCTTCTTCATCTCCAGCTCCGCCTGTTTGGCCTCACGTTTCTGACGGTTGTCTATCTCGTCGCGGATTTTCCGGTAATCCGAATGAAGCGAAGGCGGGAACCACTCCTCATTCGCCGATGCTACTCTGTAATAATCCGGCTGAAGCAGGTTGACCTGCACTGCCTTGTCCTTGAAATCCAGCATCCTGACCTTCAATCCGCCCGGCGGCAGCGTATTTATATCCTCGATTATATCAAAAAGCTTCCTGTCCTTGTCGATTTTGCTTCGCGGAACATCCGACCACTCAGACCAAGTGCCGTCATCATTCTGCTCCTGCCTTTGAAGCTGTACTGCCGCAAACACCGGCTCCGCAAGCGTCGGGTCGCGCCACTGCTCCGGCAGATTTAGACCCGAAAAACTGTCACGGAAGCTTCTGTAGAGATTCTGAATGTTATATCTGAACTCTATCGTCACTATGTCAAGGTCGTTCACCTCTGCAATTGACGAATTGTATGGGTTCGTCGCGTCAACCGCCGTCCGAGGCATATATGCCACCGCCCTTATGTGCTCTGCTATCGCCCTGTCTATGTCCGGCACTGTCGGCAGTGCATATTTCGGCTGTACCGTTTTCAGCTCAACCTTCCCCGGCAGCGGCGGATAGAGGCCATCATTCAAAGCCAGTGCAGAATCCAGCATCTGAAGATACCCGTTCATTTTCGATACGTACTTTTCCTTCGGAACAGGCTGCTTGTTAAGCGCGATTTTAAGCTGCTCTGCCTGATTGTTCAAAATATAGTCATCTATCTGAAGCGGTCCGAGCTGCTGGCCCCTCCCGACATCTATCTTGTTGAACCCCACTATAACAAACGAAAATATAAGCCACAGGCTCACCGCACCTGCTATCGCCAGCACGATCTTTTCTACATGCTTTTCGAGAAAATTTCCTTCTTTTTTAATCATACTCTGTCCCCGTAATTCCTTTACCTTGCAGCCGGCCCGAGAGTTCCCAGATTGCCGTAGCCTGCTGCCGGCACTGTTGTTTGTACCGCCTTGTTAATCGTATCCTTCACAACTTTCGGCATGATTGCTTCATACCCTTTTTTATTGAACGCATATTCGCACACAAGGTCCATCTTCACCACGCTGTCGTTGCCGTACCTGTATAATCTGTGTTCTTCACTGTCCGCATCGATCGCCTGAAAACTGTAGTTCAATATTGTTATCTGATTATGAATGAGGGTCGCCGGCTTGTCATTGAATTCGTTTTTATAGCCCGTAAATATATGCTCCTTCGAGCTGCATAGCTCCTCGAGAAATCCCGGAATGGCTCGTGCGCTCAACACCACAGAAAGCCTGAAATGAACTATGTCAACCTGCTCGTTGCTTTTCCTCCCGTTGAACGGCTCAACTATGCTGTCGCCGAACGAAAGAACATAGCGGGGCCTTCCGCTGCTGCCGCTTGTGCCGGCTCCCGAATATATATCAGGAGCCATATATGTTATCGACGTCCCGCCGGAACTGCTCGTCTCTTCAGGAGTAAAGCTTACTGCCATAATCCGTTTTAACGGCGCAGATAAAACACTCGCCGAGCCGCCGTTGAGCGCCCTGGCTGTCTGCAGAATATCTTCGGTAATCCAGCTCCCAAGCTGCCAGTACCAGCAGTCGCTTATCGCATCGTTGCGGCCCTTGTAGCTGTAATTCTCCCAGAACTTGTATCCGCTGAAATTGCTCTTGTTCGAATAAAGTATCGTTGACCTCGCCACTGCCATGCACAAATCATCTCGTATTATTTTTTCCGTGTTCGACCGGCTCGATGTCTCCGCGCCGCCGGTCGCCGTGGTATCTGAAGGCTGCTTCAGATGCTTGTCTATCTCGGCCTGCGTCGGACAATCACGCGCCGTCAAATCCTCGAACATCTTATCTATCATGGCGCGGTAATTTCTTCCGAAAAATGAGTATATCTGCTGAGATGTCTCATTCGGTTCAGGGAAAATATCGTAGCTTAAAAGCGGCCTGCGGCTCGTCTGCTCCGCCAAAAGTGCTATCCCGTTCGCATCGAGCTGATATAAGTCCTGGTAGGATTTCTCCACTTCCCATTGCTTGCTCGAGACCGGGTCCCTCAACAGGCTCTCTATCGACTTCTGGCCCTTCTTTATGCTCTGCTCCTCGATTTGGGCACGCAATTTTCTCTGCATAAGCGTTGTCGGCACAAACAGCAGACACGCCAGAATTATCAGCACCAGAGGAAGCAAAAATGCCGAAAAATCTCCGAGAAAACTTAACTTTTTTAGTGTGTCTAAAATCTTTGCCATATTAATTTATTTCAACCATTCACTTTCAAAATTCTATTTCTTTTCAAGCATCCCTGCAATTTCCTGCGGTGCATCGTTCCATCTCAATTTCATCCTCAGTATAAACCACTTGTCGTTCAGCTCATACGCAATCTGGCCCGTCCGGCTGTCCGTCATTATAGACCCGTCATCATTTAGCTTATAGCATTTGCTTATTATCTCGCGGGTCATCGGGTCTATCAGAATCTGCTCGGCCCTGCCGGTTCCTCCTGCACTGTATGCACCGTACGCCCCGCCGAAACGGCCTCCGTATGTCGGCGTTGCCGCGCCGCTGCCCTTTATGGTCCGCTGGTCGAGAACTCCGATTCCCTGTGGAACAGGTTTTGTTGTATTTGTTAAATCCACCTCTGCTTTTTCAAGTTTATAATTTTTAGGGTCGGATATATTCAGAAGCTCGAACGAATTACTGTCCGTAAGCTGCTTGAGATTTTTCAGCCTCGTCACAAAACCCCACTGGTCAGATCTGTCCGCAACACCCGGCGGATCCAGAAGCTGCTCGATGTCCTTATATGGGCTGTAGCCGACTATCGTCACGACAAATCCGGCATTCAGCTTCACCTCCGGCACCACAGGCGCCTGCTCCTCTACCTGTTCTGGCTGGTTCCACAAATCCTCCGGCCTTACAACACCCTCTCCGCCTCCATACCTCATCTTCATCAGGTCCATCATCGCCTCCTCGCTCATCCCTGGCGCGGTTGGTGCAATCGGAACTCCGCCCGTCGTATCGTATGTCCGCGTGCGAATGTCCTTTTCGTCGAATGTCGCTTGCTCCAGGTCAGGCGCAAACCTGATATTCATGCTCGCAAGAAATATCTGCTTGCGCTGCTTTCTGTCCGTCTTCATTACCGCTTCGTAGTCCCCGGCTGCAAACGACTTGTAAAGCTCTGCCTGCAAAGGATTATTTTTCTCGTTCGGAAGATTTGCAAGTATTGTCTGCATCAGTTTCGGAACAATGTCCCTGTATCCGAAAGTGGCTATCTGCTCTTTTATTATGCTCTCTGAAACAGTCGCCCTGTCCTTCTGTTCCTGGAGGTTCGATCTCGCCCTTCTTCCCTCCTGCTCGATGTAAGTTATTTCCTTTCGGACATCCGCCTTGCTGCGATAGGCGGCCTTGTCAAACACCACCCTCGCAAATGACAGAACCGATGCCACAAGAAGTATGCACGCCGCCGCCACAAAATATTTCGCCTTGCTCGTCCACACCATCGACCGCGCTATATTTTTCGGCAGAAGGTTGCTTTCGATTTTAGCCCGCCCAAGCGCCTGCACCGCAAGACCGTAAACTATCCCGAAGTCGCAGACATTCTCGTGAAACTTCGCAGCCGACAATCCTTCCGTCAGTGCAAGCTTCTCGAATACATCCGGCCTCTCTATCGGCATCCTCAAACTCTGCTGAAGATACGTAAGAAGTCCTCGCATCTTCGTCCCCCCGCCCATCGTTGCTATCTTTACCAGCCTCGTACTCGGATTCGAGCTTGAATAAAATCCTATCGAACGCTGAATCTCCGATGAATAATTCGCAAACACAGGCTTCATCGCCTGAAGAATCTGCCTCGCATATTTGCTCGTCGCAGCGTTCCTTTTCAGCTTCTCCGCCTTTTCGAAGCTTATCTTGAATGCATCCGAAATCGCCTTCGTAAACGAATTGCCTCCCATCGGTATGCTTCTCTGCCATACTGTTGCCTTCGTGCAGACAACAAGGTCCGTATGCTCCGCCCCTATATTCAGCAGAACAATCGCCGCATCATTAGCTGCCGCTGCCAAATCCGATCGGTCATATATCGCATAGTTGTAAATCGCCATCGGCGCCATCTGTATTAATTTTACCTGGATGTCCTCTCTGTTGAAATGTTCCAGAAATGAATTGATGACGTCGCTCTTTACCGCAAATATCCCCACCTTCTTCTCGCCACCGCCTTCATCGCTCATCATCTGCCAGTCCCACTGCACCTCATCGATATCGAACGGTATCTGCTGAACCGCCTCGAACCGGATAATCTCAGGTATCCTCTTGTCCTCCACTGGCGGCAGATTCACAAATCGCGCAAAGCTGTTCTGGCTGGGCACCGAGATTATAACATCGTCATTGTCCAGCAAATGATTTTCGAGAAACTGTCGAAGACTAATCGCAATTATTTCCTGACGCTCAAGGTCCTCAACTCCCTTGCCCGAAAGAATTTTCGAGTGCTCTATGTGTTCGAAGTCTACCACTTCGACTATTCCGTTGGATTGGGCCAGCCGCAGGGCCTTAAGAGAACTGTCACCGAGGTCAATCGCCCAGACTAAACCTGTTGGGGATGCCATAGCAAACCTTTCTTGTTAAACCACCAAACCTTCTTTGACTTGTCAATTCACCACTGCAACGGTAAATTATACCATATTATGAAGACTTTTTCCATATATACTCTCGGCTGCAAGGTCAATCAGTACGAAAGCCAGCAGATTCGCCAGTTTCTCGAGCAATCCGGACTCGCTCAGGCAGGTCCGGATAAAATCGCCGATTTAATGGTTATTAACACCTGCTGCGTTACTAAAATCGCCTCTGCAAAAAGCCGCCAGTACCTGCATAAAGCCCAGCACCAAAACCCCGATGCTCAAATCGTCCTCTGCGGCTGCCTGCCTGTCGCAAATATCAATGAATTCAACGACTTAGGCGAAAAAAACCTTCACATTATTAAAAATCGAAACAATATTACGTTTACTTTAGAACAAATAATGAGCGATAAAAACCTTCAAATTACCCACAAACAAGCCGCCCAGCATCCCGATAATATAACCATTAAACCAATTATTAACACCGAAATCAAGGAAAAAACACCCATTTTCCCGAATCTTCCTGTTTTAACGTCATTTTCAGACCAAACCCGCGCCTTT
>JBFZBH010000098.1:0-5683 GCA_041308525.1 Phycisphaerae bacterium
AGCGACGAGTGTCCTTCCGACTAAAGCCCTGCATTTGCATTCAGCGGTGCGTTTGCGTGACCTGACGGCTTCGGCAATAAGGACAAGCTGGTCGCCTGGAACAACGGCCCTTCGCAGTTTTACTCCTTCCATTCCCAGCATAACAGCGAGCTTTCCTGCGTGCTCGAGCTTTTGGGCGAAAAGAAGACCTGCGACCTGCGCCATAGCTTCGACGATAAGGACGCCGGGCATAATGGGCGTGCCGGGGAAATGGCCCTGGAAGAACTGCTCATTGAAGCTGACATTTTTTATTCCTTTTATCCACTTTTCCTCTTCGATTTCAACGACCTTGTCAACAAGAAGAAAAGGATACCTATGAGGCAGGACTCGGGCAATCTGACGAATATCGAGCAGAGCATCGGAGCCTGTCTGCTGAAGGCGGTCGGCAGTCTGTGCATCCGCAAAAAGTTTTTTTGCAAGCTGCTGATTAAGGGCATGGCCGCTTTTATATGCAACGATTCTGCCCTTAATGGACCTTCCGACGAGGGTGAGGTCGCCTATTAAATCTACTATTTTATGCCTGACACATTCGTTGGGAAATACAAAGGAGTTCTTTATAGGCCCGTCTGAGCTTATAACGAGGATGTCTTTAGGGCCGAGGTGTTTTCCCATTCCGTGAAGCTGGAACTGTCGTGCTTCGGCTTCGAGCAAAAAGGTCCTTGCGGGGGCCAGGTTCTTTTCGAAACTTTCGGGAGTCAATCTGCAGCTGAAAATCTGTCTGCCGATTCCGGTGTGGCCGCCGTAATCGAGGTCATAAGTAATATTGAGGGCATCATCAGTATGAGGAAGAGCATAAATAGATGAATCTCCGGAAATAAGACTGACAGGCTCATCGATGATATATTCTTTTCGAGGTGCCTGCTGTTCGACTGTACCGGCGCGGCTGAGGATAATGAAGTAGGCCTCGCTGCTGCAGGAAGGGTCCGGCATTTCAGGAGCATCGACTTCGATAAAAAGATTATCAATTTCAAGTGCATGGACGGCAGCAAGGCAGTGTTCGACTGTATCGATGCTGACCGAACCGCTTTTTAGGGTGGTGCGCCTGGTTTGCTCGGCTATATTGGAAGCAATTGCGCTGATTTGAATGGGCTGAGGCAAATCGGTCCTGATAAAAACAATGCCGGTATCTTCCGGTGCCGGGCGAAACACGACATTAGCATCTCTGCCGCCAAACAGGCCTTTGCCGGAAATAGCTGCTTCACTTTGTATTGTTTTTTGGATTTTCAAGCTGTTCAATCCTTTTAACAAGCTGCTTTAACTGCTCGATTGTTTTCGGCAAGTTTCTCATCAATGCAATCGTCTTCATTGCCTCTTTAATGTCAGTTGCCGGAGTCCCGAAGACCTTCTGGCCAGCAGGGATATTATGAGTAACGCAGGAATCAACTGCAACCATTACTCCGTCGCCAACGCTAACATTGTCAATCACACCTGCCCTTCCGGCGAGAACAACTCCATCGCCGAGCCGAGAGCTGCCTGCAATACCAGACAAAGCAACGATCAGACAGCATTTGCCGATGACAACATTATGTGCGATTTGCACAAGATTGTCTATCTTCGTTCCTGCTCCGATTATAGTATTTCCGAATTTTGCCCTGTCGATGCAACAATTGGCACCTATTTCCACAAAATCTTCGATTAAAACAGCGCCGTTATGCGGAATAAGCCTGTGAGCACCATCGATAAAAGCGTAACCGAAACCCGTAGAGCCGATTGTCGTATTGGCCTGAATAATAACATTGTTTCCGATAATGCAATTGTGATAGACAACGACGTTGCAGTCGAGACGGCAATTTTTTCCTATTTTGGAATTTTCACCTATTCTGCAACCGGCAGAGATGACGGTTTTTTCGCCGATAACAGCAGCTTGTTCGACAGTAACATAGGGACCGATAGAAGCATCGGCAGCAATAATAGCGTTTGATGCTATTTTGGCTGTTGGGTCAATGCCCGGCGGAAGTCCTTTGAGAACAGGAGCAAAAATTTCGAGCGTCTTAATCAAGGCAGCATTGACATTTTTTACAACAAGCTGCGGCATCGCAAGGTCTTCGATTCTATGGTCAAGAATGACAGCGGCTGCATTCGAGTCTTTCAGCCTCGAAATAAATTTTTCACCTGAAGCAAAGGTAATATTATCTTTTCCTGCTGTATCTATGGGCGCAACAGAATGTATAAGACCGGAACCATCGCCGACAAGCTCGGCGGAAAGTTTAGAAGCTAATTGTGCAACTGTCATATCCATTAATTAAACCTTTCGCTGAAACGAAAGATTAACAGCAACAGGGGAATTTACGGCTTAATACTGTTGGCATCCGCTCTGACTGAGTCCACAAGTGCCATCACAGCATCAGTAATATCGATACCGTTATCGCAGTAAAGCAGCTTATTTGTTCTGATTGTCATCATAAGCTCATCGGCAGCTTTAATCGGAAATTCCGGCTCGTCATGCTCGAAAACAATATTCAGGCCTTTTTCTTTCGCAACTACAACTGATTTATCCAAGACGTCCTTGTAAAACTGTTCGGTCCACTGCTGGTCCTGGCTGATAAAACGCTGCTGATAATAGTCTTCCTTTACAGGCAAAGAAGCTCTCTTTTGTGCTAATTCCTGAGCGAGGTCAAGATAATCCTTTGTTCCCTGTTTTCGTGTTTTCAATCCGGCCTCAGCAGCATTGATTTCATCTTTTAACTTCTGCAAATCTGCAATGGCATTGTCCTGCTCGAGTTTAGTCTGCTGGCGGTATTTATCGTTTCGTTTGCTGTCCTGAAAAATTTTTCTAACGCTCAGAAGGCCGATTTTTATATTACCTGCTGACTGTACGGCAGCAATTTCCGCCTTCGGTTTAGGCTTTGCAGCACTCTGGGCAAATCCGAAGGACAAAAAAAATGCACAGATAAAAAAGCCGAGGATTATAATTCTGGTCTTCATAAATTTCCCTTTCCAACCCGCATTTTGCGGGTTTAAACAGATAGACTGTAAAAAATACAAGAAATATTAAACAAACTAAAACAGCCGCCCTACTGAAAAGCTGAAAACCTGCGTATCATCTTCATCATCTTTCATTACCGGGACCGAGACCTCGAATCTCATAGGAACCGGACCGAACCATTGAGGAATAAGTATCTGAAGACCTGTTCCCACAGAAACACGGTAAGGGCCGGTTTCAACAGTTCCCGTATCGACAAACAACAGCAAAGCAAAGTTTTCACCGACCAGAGGCGTTGTAACTTCGGCGTTGGCCAGAAAAATCCAGTCGCTGCCGATAGGGTCTTCCGGCTCTGCTCCGGCAATGGGCAGACCGTCGGGTGTGGTTGGGATTCCCCTTGGGCTTACTCCCCTGTAATCGAAGCCCCTTATTCCGTAATAAGTGCCCGAACCTCCGGCATAGTACTTTTCAAATACAGGTGCATCACCCGCAACTGTCGCCCCGTAAAGTTTGGTGGAAAGAACAGTTTTTCTTTCAGCCAAATCCTGATAAATGGTATAAAAACGCTGGTAAAATGCACTTAATTTTCCAAACGTGAAATCACCTGTGAACTGCTCATATCCGACATCAAAAACATAACCGCTCGACGGATTAAACCTGTCATCAGTCAGGCGCTTGCCGAAACCGAACCTGACCGAGCCGAGCATATTTCCTCCCTCGACATCACGGACCTCCTTGGGAGCATCGTCTTCAAGATCGCCAATATCAACGTTTTCAACTGCAAAACCGATGGAACTTCGCCAGCGGTTCTTGTAGCGTTTTTCAAAACCAACGAAACCTTTGAGCCTTTCTTCATCGTAACTTTCGCGTTCTCTTTCCCAGCTCGAGCCGGTCAGCTCCAGTGCCAAAGGCTTGTCTTTAAGATAAGGCTCGGTAAAGCTCACTGAATAGTGACTGTATTCGGAGCCTGGTTCAAGTGAAATGCGCAAATTCTGGCCGGCGCCCTTGAAGGCCTTTCCAGTTATAAAATCTTCGAAACTTTTCGGCTTTCCATTTATATCGAAATTTTTTTCCTCAATAACAATCTGCCCGATTACGCCGCTGTCAGCGGAAACGCCTGCTCCGACAAGTGCCATTCCTGTCTGCCCCTCTCGGACAGTTACGAGGGCATCTCTCCGGTTCGGTTCGCTGCCGGTCGGGACAATTGTTGCCGATTCCATATATGCATTGGACCGTAAAAGTTTCTCGAGATTTCCTGTGCCGTCGCCGCGTGCAATATCAGCGTTGTATAAATTACCCGGGCGAAAATCGTATTCATCGAGAATGCGGCGGACGACTTTGTCCTGGGTCTGCTGATTGCCCGTTATATCAATTTGCCCTATCCTGAATTGCTCCCCCTCCTTTATATTATAGGCGATATCAACCTTATTGTCGGCGATGTATTTGAGGTCCTGCTCAATAATGGCGTTTATGAATCCGTTTTCATGGTAAAGTTTTGTTACGCCTTTCGCATCTGCCTCGCCTTTGAGCCTGTTATAAAACTGGCTTTCCTGGACTTTGAAGACCGACTTAATTTTATCGTCGCCGAACTGCCTGTTTCCGCTAAGGGTAATTTTATCAACAGTGTACCGGGGGCCTTCATTAATCTGGAACGTTATAAAAGCTTTACTCTTTTCCGCGTTAAATTTAGTCTCAGCCTTGATGGAGATGCCGAGGTATCCCCTTTTATAATATCCATTCGTCAGGTTAGTAATTTCTTTTTCAACATCCTGCTCCAAAAAAGAGCGGGTGAAGATAATAAAGCTCTTTGTATTTAATTTAGCAATTTTTTTAAGCTGATCTTTAGTCAGCTCTTTGTTACCGATGTAAGTGATCGAAGCGATTTTTGCCTTACGGCCCTCGCTGATATTATAAACTACTCTGCCAAGAGAGAGGTTTTGTGTGTCGAGACTGGCTTCAGCAAAGGCAAAACCCTTCTCACGGTAAAAATCGATAAGTTTCTGTGTTCCGGCTGCTGCAAGGAACTGGTCGAGGTAATCGCCCTTTTTAAAATCAAGTTTTTTTCTAAGGGCAGAAGCCTTGTATGCCTTGTTTCCGATAAATTCAATGGAGCGGACAATATTCTGTTCGGCCGCAACAAAGATGAGCTTGACCTTTCCATTAACGATTTCGGTGGAGTACCAGGCACGCTGAATGCCTGCAAGCTCGGCAATCCGTTTTACATCTTCTGCTGCTGTTTGCGGTTCGAAAAAATCACCGACCCTGCTTGTGACCCTCGAGAGGACCATATTGCTGTCGATGACTCTCAGGCCTGCGGTTTCAATCGAGCCGATTCGTAAGGCTGCAAGGTTCGGTTCAGAAGTCTGCTGCGCGAAAAGCGGTGACGAAAGACCTAAAAAGATAAATAAGAAGGTTGATAAGAAATTTGAGCCGGCTATTTTTCTACTTCCAGGGTTAAATTTTTTTTCCGCTTTTGGGTAAATTGTCCAATCCATTCAGTTTCCTTTCCTAAAACGGAGCGGCCTGTTCGGCGCTGTCATCAAACTGGCCTGCCGTTTCCTCATTGACATTCGAAGCCGGAACGAACCTTGCGAATTTTTCAAGGAACCTGAGCGGCACAGTCCCTGTGGGGCCATTTCTCTGTTTGGCAATTATCAGTTCAGCGGAATTGTCCTCAGAATAATCCTTTTCTCCGCGGTGGTAGTAATCTTCTCTGTGCAA
>JBFZBH010000099.1:0-5666 GCA_041308525.1 Phycisphaerae bacterium
AATAGAATTACTTTGCTGCCTTTTGGCTATAGCCATCGCAACAACCTCCTTAGAAATACTTAAAAAATCACTACTTACGGTATTTAGACTGTCATATTATCGTCTAAAACGCATCATAAGTCAATGAAAAAAAGCTTATAAAAACCCCATTTTCCTGATAAAATTGGCCATTTAGGCTATTTAGGGCGAATTATGAATGTAAAAATAGATAACTGCGATACTCACAATTTATCGTTTAATGATTCTATAAATGGCCTTATAATATCTTCAGTTTTTCTAAAGGATGAGTTTTTATGGTTAAAATGAGGCTGCAAAAAATTTTGGCTGCATCTTCGGTTGCCTCGCGAAGAAAATGCGAGGAACTGATTCTCACTGGTGCCGTTTGTGTCAACGGCAGGGTGGTTGATTCTCTGCCTGCATTTGCCGACCCACAGACAGATGTTATAACAGTCGATGGAGTTAGGATTTCCGCTGCCAAAAAAGTTTATTACCTCTTAAATAAGCCAAAGGGCGTTATTTGCACAAATTGGGACCCGCAAAACAGGGTCAAGGCGATAGACATCATTGGCAGCCGTGAAAGAATTTTTTGTGTCGGAAGGCTCGATGTCGATACCACCGGATTAATCATAATAACCAACGATAACGAACTGGCTAACCTTTTAACTCATCCGAAATATAGCGTGCCCAAAACTTATATAGCATCTGTTGAAGGGTCGCTGCTTTCAGCGCATCTTGAAAAATTGCAAAAAGGAGTTTGGCTGGCGGATGGTAAAACCTCATCCGCGAAAATAAAAATTTTGCATCGCGGCCCAAGAGAATCGCTTCTTGAAATTACCATCAGGCAGGGGCTTAACCGCCAGGTCCGCAGAATGCTTGCGAAAGTCGGACTCAAAGTCAAATCCTTAAAACGGACACGCATCGGCAGGATTGCTGACAGAAACCTGGGAATAGGTAAATTCAGACAGCTTACAGCCGATGAGGTGGCGCATCTTAAAAAAATTGCCCTGGCTAATCGAATCACAGAGATGAAAAACGATTAGAACCAGAAGGCCTTATATATAATAAATTTTTCGAAGCTTTTAAAATACTGCTGTTGGTATGGGCAAAAAAACTAATACAAACGCTAGCCCGAAAAAAGAGCAACAAAAGCCGCTATCGCGGCGGAAATTATGGTTTTTTCGTATAGTTGTCTTGGTTGTTGTTCCTGTACTGGTGCTTTTGGGCTTGGAGTTTGCCTTGCGGTTAGCAGGTTTTGGCTACCCTGCAGGTGCAGTGATCGAAAAAAAAGTGAATGGGCAGAGAATTTGCCATGATAATGTAAAATTCGGCTGGCGTTTTTTCCCGAAAAATATTTCGAGGGAATTTTTGCCTTTTTTTTTCCCCGCCCAAAAGCCGGAAAATACCTGCAGAATATTTATACTCGGCTCCTCGGCGGCACAGGGTATTCCGGACGGAGCTTATAATTTCGGGCGCTTTTTGGAAGTGATGCTGCGTAAACAGTATCCCGCTGTCAATTTCGAAGTTATTAATACAGCAATGACAGCTGTCAATTCTCACGTCATTTTACAGGTTGCTCGCGATTGTTCAGCTTACCAGCCGGATGTTTTTATTATCTATGCCGGCAATAACGAAGTTGTCGGGCCGTATGGCGCAGGTACAATTTTTTCGCCAATTTCGGGGAATCTGAAATTAATTCGCCTTAGCCTGGTCATAAAAACAACAAGACTTGGCCAATTGCTTGCACGAATTCTTGAGTCGAGAAAGCAGCAAGTACAAATACCCAAAATCTGGGGCGGTATGGAGATGTTTGTCAATAAGCAGATACGCATTGCTGACAAAGACTTACAGCTTGTATATAAACATTACCGCGAAAACTTAATAGACATCTGCAAGATTGGCCAGAAAAAGGGGATTAAGATTGTTCTTTCAAATGTGGTCTGTAATCTGAAGGACTCCCCGCCGTTTGCGTCGCTTCACAGAGAAGACTTTACTGAAAGCGAGAAGAGAAACTGGGATGACCTTTACCGGCAGGGGCGAAATTATATGGATGCCGACAAATTCTCTGAGGCGGCAGAATCTTTCTTGCAGGCATTGAAGATTGATGGGACCTATGCTGACCTGCACTATCTCCTCGCCTGCTGTTATTACCAGCTGCACGACTTTCAAAACGCTTATAAAAGTTTTTCTGATGCCCTTGAATATGACACAATTCGCTTAAGGGCTGACAGCCGCATTAATCAGGTGATTTGCGATATTGCTTCAGATAAAGAATCGAAGGGCATTTTTTTTTCCGATACAGTTAGTGCCTTCGAAAAGCAAAGCGAATATAAAATTGCCGGAGAAAAGTTTTTTTATGAGCACGTGCATTTCAATTTCAGCGGCAATTACCTTCTTGCCAAGACCATTTATCAGCAGTTGGAAATAGCACTTCCCGATTGGGTGAAAAAGCAAAAAGTTAGTGGAATTTCACTGCCTTCACAGGAAGATTGTGCAAAATACCTTGCTTTTACAGATTGGGACAGATATAAAATTGCCGATGAGATTTTTCACGGTTATCTTATAAAGGCTCCCTTTACAAACCAGCTTTTTCATAGCCGAACAATGAAACAAAAAGAACAAGAGCTTGCAATTCTAAGAAATAATCTGACCAGCCCTGTCCTTCAAAAAAGTGCTGCACAATATGTCGAGGCAATTGGCTTGTCGCCATCGGATTGGTATCTTTATTGGAAATACGGCCAGTTGCTGTCTGAAGATTTGAACGATGGTGCTCTGGCTGCGATGCAGTTTCGAAAAGTGCTGTCGCTTCATCCGCAATTTTACGTGGCTTATGTCCGACTGGGAATGATTTTAAGCGACCAGGGCAATTTCAATGATGCTGTCTCTCTGTTTTCGAAGGCGATAAAAATTAAGCCCACTTATCCGGATGCATATTATGACCTTGCTCTGATGTATCATCAGCACGGGCTTTTCGAATCGGCACGGACTAATTATTTAAAAGCCCTGCAGTTAGAGCCGACTTATGCGCAAGCCTATATAAATTATGGTGTGCTGCTCTATCAGCAGGAGAAAATCGATGAGGCGATAGAAAATTATCGATTGGGCCTTTCCTTCGTTTCGGATTCCCGGGAGCTTCATTATAACCTCGGCGTTCTTTTGGAAACCAAAGGCCAAAAAAAGGAAGCAGCCGAACAGTTCCGTGCCGCCTTAAAAATAGACCCTAATTATATCGATGCTCAGCAGAATCTTATGAAAATATCGCTTTAGCTTAATAAGGAATTAGTTGCAGTCTCGCTTTGTATTAAGTAAAATTCACCTTTCTTTTAAGTGCGATGTTTTTCGGGGTGTAGCTCAGCTTGGCTTAGAGCGCCTGCTTTGGGAGCAGGAGGCCGCAGGTTCAAGTCCTGTCACCCCGATTTTCACAAGTCAATCTTATTTATGAAGTTAAGATTTGTCGCAAGTTTGTAGCGGAGAGTTGAATTATGGGTGCATTAGTATTGGCTGTAATTGCATTTGCCTGTGTGTTTGGCGGAACAATGATTGGTTTTACGATACGCAGGATTCTTCCCGGACATCATCTTGCAGATGATTCGAGAGATGCGGTTAAGATGGCATTTGGTCTGATTGCGACACTCAGTGCGCTTGTGCTTGGTCTTCTGGTTAGTTCAGCAAAGAATTCGTTTGATGATATGAGCGATTCTTTAACGCAGAGCAGCGCAAAGCTCATTATGCTCGACCGTGCTATGGCTCGCTATGGTACTGAAACTCAGCCGATCCGGCAAATGCTTCAGCATTCGACCATTGCAGCTATAAAAATGATTTGGCCGGCAAATAAAACCGACATGGATGAAAATGCTATTAACAAAGAACCTCCTACAATGGAAATTATTTCCGACAAGCTGAGGGAGCTGACTCCGCAAAATGAATCGCAGCGGGCACTTCAATCTGAGGCATTACAGCTGTGCAAGGAGATATTGCAGACACGCTGGCTGATGTTCGAGCAGACACAGCTGTCGATGCCGATATCTTTTTTTATTGTGATGCTGTTTTGGCTCACTATACTTTTCGGAATTATCGGGATTCTTGCCCCTCTCAACAAAACGGTTCTGGTGACCATGCTGATTTGCACAATTTCAGTCGGCGGCGCCGTCTTTTTGATTGAGGAGATGAATAAACCGTTTGGAGGTTTTGTGAAGGTTTCCAATGCCCCCCTCGTCAAGGCAGTTGAGAATCTTGGAAAATGATTGATAGCATAAAAGAACATGCTATTCTCTATTATCGCTTATTTTTCGCACGCCTATATTAAGGCAAATGACATTGTCTTCTATGCGAGGGTTTTTCTCCTTTTTCCAATTGCATCAGCAGCGAGCATTGCATTAAGGACTTTTGCAGCAGTTATCACGCCGGCTTCGTGATGGATCGGTTGCTCAGGAGAACAGGCTTTTTCAGCCGCCAGCATCAGCTTTTGCGGATCAGCCTTCCCCAAACCTATGTCTGCAAGGGTTGTCGGCAAGCCGATGTCCTCACAAAAGGAGAAAACGGTTTCCGATTCTTGCGGGTCCGAATCCGTCAGCTGCAGCCCGGACAAAACGCCAAAAGCAACCTTCTCACCATGGTAGAACGAATGTGTTTCAGGCAATGCCGTCAGGCCGTTGTGAATTGAATGTGCCGAAGCTAATCCCGCGCTTTCAAAACCGAGTCCGCTCAGGAGAATATTTGCCTCGACAATGTGCTCTAAAGCCGTTGTGACGCTATGCTGCTCACTGGCTGCCTTCGCCGCTGCACCATACTTGAGAAGTGTTTCATAACAGAGTTTAGCAATGCTCATTCCAGCTGCTGTGGCATATCCGCCGCATTCGTTTGGTGAGCTGGTCCGTTCGCACGACCTTGCCTCAAACCATGTAGAAAGTGCATCCCCCATCCCGGCTACTAGAAATCTTGTGGGCGCCGCTGCGATTATATCCACATCAACAAGCACCACAGCCGGATTCATTTTTTGATAGTACACTCGCTCGAAAATCCCCTCGTTGGAATACAGCACTGCACATCCGCTGCAGGGTGCATCGGTTGATGCAATAGTGGGTACAACGATCACGGGTATTCCCGCTCGGTCAGCAGCAATTTTCGCAGTATCAATTGTCTTTCCTCCGCCCATGCCGACAACAACATCAATATGTTTTTGTGCAATTATGGCCGACACCCGCGACAGCTCGCTCTCGCAGCACTCGCCTCGGAATATTTCGGTTTGGATATCGTGTGCCCTCAAATTTATTCCGCACCCGCCAAGAACTTTGTTGCCCGCCGTAGGCGACGACAAAATAAGCCCTTGTTTGCCAAGCAAATCTATCAATGCCGGCAATTCTCTTATGGCGCCAGCGCCCTGAATATACTTTCCCGGAAAGACTGCTTTTTTAAACATATAGACCTCTTTTGTTTTCATGAGGATATGAACAGCCATTTTTTTGTTAAATATTTTAACTACCAGAATGATAAAGATAGAAACATTAAATAACAAGTTTAAAAAAGGTGTGGTCTTAAAGAATAAAAAAGCTTATGTTTAATCAACCTGAAGCGGAGCAGGAGGGATTCGAACCCCCGTCACCCAAAAGGGTGAAACGGTTTTCAAGACCGTCGCTTTAAGCCGCTCAGCCACTGCTCCTAAGTATAAG
>JBFZBH010000100.1:0-5653 GCA_041308525.1 Phycisphaerae bacterium
AAAAGGCTGGCTTCCCTATCGAGGTCGTGCGGACACGGCAGCAGCGCCCAAATTATTACGGCCTGGTACTTGTAGATTAAGAACATTATTTAAAATAAAGACAATTCGGAAAATATTTTAATCTTTTTTCGTATTAATTTACGAAATATTAATATAGACCTTTAGTTTGAAATGTCTGATACGAGTGCCGTACAGGAGAGATATTAATGATAAATACGACCTGTCAAAATTGCAAACGTACAATTCCATTGAATGATACTTTCAAAGTCCAGGAAACAATATGCTGTACAGACTGTCTTGAGCAGGTCGTAAAGGGTAAACAAACCGGCAAGCAACAGCCGCAAATCGAGCGCCAAACTGATCCTACCGTTTGTTTTAACTGTAAATTCGATAACGGCCATCAGGAGCTTGAGAAAATTATTAATCTGCCTGTATGCAAGAAATGCAGCGATTATTTCGAAAACAGACCTTTCCCCGTTTGGATAAAGCTTTCACTCGGAATTGTCATTGCATTAGTAATATTTGCATTCGTATATAATTTCAGATTCATCAATTCTATTTATAAAATAAAAGCAGCAGACAAAGCATTCCTAATTGGCGACTCAGAGAGAGCATATAAACTGCAGGCTGCAGCTGCTGAGCTTGTTCCCGAGGAGCCAGGCATTGGGCTTGTAAGCTCTTTTTATGAAGGTGGTTACCTTCTTTCAAGAGAAAATTATGAAGGCGCCATCGACATTTTTAACAAATGCAAATCACTTAATCCGGAACTGATCGATTATTTTATCAAAGAAGCACTAATAGGAAAGGCTTTTAACAACAAGGATTACGACGCATTCTTGGAATATGCTATGGAAATTCATAATCAGTATCCCAATATACCGATGCACATGGCTTCTGTCGCGTCAGCCTACGCCTGTAAATATGCGGTAACATCTGACAATCAGTTCAAAGAAAAAAGTTTAGAGTATATAGGCAAAGCTGTCCAGCTTGCTGGTAATAGCGAGGATTTTAAGACTTACGAACAAAGAATAAAACATCGTCTTCACACAAAAGAAATAATTTCAGGTAAGGAATTTTCTAAAAGATATCCGAACGGCTGGAAGGAGCCATAAGAGGTGTAAGATATGATAATACCTGGCTTTATTGTCTGCATAGCAACCTTTCCGGGAGTGATTGTTCACGAATTCGCCCATATGCTTTTCTGTAAGATTAGAAAGGTGCCTGTAATAGATGTATGCTTTTTCAGGATCGGAAATCCTGCTGGTTACGTTGTCCACGGACAGATTAACGATTTTACGACAGCTTTTCTGGTTTCCGTGGGGCCGTTTATAATTAATTCGGTGTTTTGTTTTCTGATATGTCTTCCGGCATACACACCGTTTTATGCATTTGGTATTAAGGAGCCTCTTTCATATTTTCTTCTCTGGCTCGGAATTTCCATAGGAATGCATGCGTTCCCATCAACACAGGACGCAAAGAATCTGTGGCACCACGCAAAAGAATCTGCAGGAAGATGTAATCCGCTTGCAATAATTAGTTTTCCATTAGTGATATTAATCTACGTCGTTAACATCCTGACCTTTTTCTGGTTAGATTACCTTTATGGTTTTGCAATCGGTATTGGACTGCCGACTTTAATACTTTCTCAAATATAAGATAATTTATAAATGACAGATCACTCTTCAGAACAATTGGTGAGCCAGTAAAGATGAAAAATCCTGAGGTCTGGGGAGTCAACATTTCCATCTGCATCCAAATCACCGGGCAAGAGAGGCCCTGACTGAAGCCAGTTGTTAGCAAGAATGGCAAAATCGATAAAATTTACCGGATTAACAAGGTCGAGATTGGGGCAGTCACTATCGCAGGCGTTTCCGACACCATCGCTATCGGTATCTGCTTGAGAAGGATTATAAACATCGGGACAAATATCGAGGTCGTTATTGAAGCCGTCGCTGTCTGAATCAACACAGCCGACAGTTTATAATGCCATGTATTCACCCAGGCGCCGGTCCCCCCGAGCATATCGTAAATGTGAAGATAGCCTTTGCTGTCGAGGAAGTTAGCAGCACTATTACTGCGACCGCCGCTGCCGCAAACGACAAGTATATTGGCATCAACTGGTAATTCAGTGTAATGGGTCTGTAAGAAATTTGAATTCCAGGGATAAAGGAGGGCGCCGGCTATGTGGCCGAGCGAGCCGCAATATTCTTGATTCTCGCGGACATCGATGACAATTAAATCACCATTTGATTGTATCATAGCATTGGCATCGGGAACAGTGACATCGGTATGTGCAAATGCATTCAGAGGCAAAAATATTAGAGCAATCAACGCCGACAAAAAAACGAAATTTTTTATCATCACCCGCAACCAGTTATAAAAAAAGAAAATCGAAGAATTTAACTGTAAATAATGCTACCAAATTCAACCAAAAAAATCAAGTCTTTGCGGCGACCATTTCAGCGGCTCGTTTGCCAGCGAGGCAGCCTGATGAGAAGGCGAATTGAAGATTAAATCCGCCGCAGGGACCATCGACATCAATTACCTCACCTGCGAAATAAAGGCCGGGGCAAACAAGTGATTCGAATGTCTTTGGATTGATTTGCTTTGTGCAGATACCGCCGCGAGTGATTGTTGCCTGTTCTATTGGCCTTGCTGAGGTAATTGTAAGAGGAAGATATTTTAAGAGCGCTAATATTTTTATTCTGGTTTTCTTCTCAAGCTGTCTTGCTGTTGCATTACCATCAAAGCCAAAGGACTGGCAAAATACGGATGCAAACCGCTCAGAGAAGATAAGAGCAATGATGTTTTTAAGGGACTTTTTGGGATTATTTTCGCACAGATTTAAATAATGCTTCTCAAGGCTGGTATTATTCATATCAGGAACAGTGTCTATCCAAACTGTTATTGGCTTTCTATTTTTTACTAAATTGTCGATGATAAGACGGCTCAAATCGAGAACTGCCGGACCTCCGATACCATCCTGAGTAAAAAGAAAAGAGCCGCCGGCAGAGATTTTTTTGTTTTCAATTGTTGCGGTGATTTTCACGTTTGAAATAGATGTGCCAGCAAGCGATGCCGGCCATTTTTCTTCTGTAATAAGCGGGACGAGGACAGGTTTCGGTCCTATGATTGTATGGCCAAGCTGCTGAGCAAATCTGTAACCATCGCCAGTTGAACCTGTCTGAGGATAGGATAGCCCTCCGCAAGCTATGATGACTTTCTTTGCGAAGAATTGTTGTTTTTTAGAGGCAATCACAAAACCATCCGCCGATTTTTCAATTGCCTGCACTGAGCTTTTCAAAACAAGATGAGCATCAAGTTCGTTGATTTCTTCCAGAAGAATATCGAGAACATCGCGGCTATTATCGGTTTCAGGAAAAACACATCCATCATCCATAATCTTCGCGGGAAGCCCTCGTTCGGCAAAATAGTTTTGCAGGTCCTGCGGTGTGAATTCATAAAGGCAGTGGCGGACGAACCTTTGTTTATCACCGAATGCTTTAATAAAGTCATTGATGCTGCAATTATTTGTAAGATTACATCGCCCCCCGCCTGTAAGCAATAGTTTGCGGCCTGCGGCTGGTCCGGATTCTAAGACGGCAGCGGAAACGCCGCAACCGGCAGATTGAATGGCAGCCATCAGACCTGCCGGCCCTGCGCCGATTATAAGGATATCGTAATTTCTGGAGTTGTCCGGCATAGAGGTATATTAGCATTAAATTGTCACACTAAAAATTATTTATCCGCAGACGGCGAGGACAGCGGCAAGTGAGGCAATGGACAAAATCGTGCTGATAAGGACAATTTCCGCTGCAAGCGATGCATCACCTTCGAGCTGTTCGGCAAAAACATAAGTGACCGTAGCAGCCGGGCAGGCAAGATAAATAAGTGCAATCAATTTCTGGTCGGCGCTGAGAAATAAAATCATTGCAAAAAGCAAACCGACAGCAGGTGTAATGAAAACCTTTATTAAAGAGGCTGTAAAAGCCTGAAACCTTTTTTGGGCCACGCTTCCTTCCGAAAGAGTTCCGCCGATACCGAGCAGGGCCAGGGGAAGAGCAATATCCCCGATTGCCTCGAACGTGCGTTCGATCGATACGGGCAATTTACCGAAAACTGCTGAAAACAGAATAGCAGCAACAGTCGCGATAACAATAGGATTGGTAACAAGCTGCGCGAAGATTTTTGCTGGAAGGCGGCGGTCAATTCTGTGCTGGCTCGCAAGCAGAACAATAACAGCAACAATATTGTAAACCGGAACAGTAACAGCCAGAACAAGAAGTGCGATATCCTTTATAACAGCAGAGGATGGGCTGTCTAAAGAACCGTATAAAACAATCGGAAGACCGATATACATAAGATTACCTCGAAAAGCACCCTGCACAAAAGTGCCTTCGATCTCCGGCGGGATTTTCAACAGCCGGGCAACGAAATATGAAACGGCAAGGCTTGCAATCAAGCCTATTAAGACCACCAGGATGGGCTTGCCTGCTGCGTGGAAATCGTATGTGGCTGTGGTAATTTCATAGAATAAAAGGCATGGAAGCCCTATCCAGTAAACAAGGCGATTAAGCCCGCCGACTTCCTGTGAGGAAATAAACCTCAGCTTCTTGAGCAGCGCCCCGAAAGCAACAATCAAAAAAACAGGAGCCAATGTGTTTAGAATATTCATAGGTCGCTATAAGCTGTTCTCTAACAATATAAATTTACACAAATTCTAATTTCTCAAAGACTGATTTCACGCAGAAGCAGGGACAATTATCGAAAATAAGACGTATAAGTCAAAGATTTTTTTATTAAGATAAATTGCCCATAACAAGAATATGAAATCGAAGCCTGTTGCAAAAAACAAAGCAAAGGTTATTATTTACCGAAAAGATGAAAATTTTGCAGCTGCGAAAAGGATAAATATATGAAGAACAATATACTCAGGCAGCGAATTCTATTCGGAATTTTGATGCTGCTGCTGTCAGCCCTGGTTTATCTTTTGCATTACGCATTTTTCAGAGACGCACGGCATATTTTCATTTATCTCTTGGGCGATATAGCTTTCGTATTCATACAGGTACTGCTGGTAACACTGATTATCGAACAGGTTCTAAGCGAGCGGGAGAAACGCGCGATGCTGAAAAAAATGAACATGGTCATAGGGGCGTTCTTCAGCGAAGCAGGAAACGATTTACTTAAGCTTTTTATCACGTTCGATTTAAATGCCGACGGCCTCCGGGAAAAACTTGTCATAAGCGAAAAATGGTCACAGGAAGAATTCGACAAAGTTGAAGAAAGCCTTGCGAGGCATGAATATAAAATAGAAAGTGCAAAAGGAGATCTGGCGGCCCTTAAGGAATTTTTGGCTGACAAAAGGGACTTTCTTTTAAGACTTCTTGAGAACCAGAACCTGCTCGAACATGAGTCCTTTACGGAATTACTATGGGCAATTTCTCATCTCGCAGAGGAGCTTTCGCACAGACCTAATATTGCATCTCTTCCCGCAGCCGATTACAACCATCTTTCCAGCGACATTGCAAGAGCATACAGGCTTCTCGCCAGGGAATGGATCGAACATATCGAACATTTAAAAAAAGACTATCCATATCTATTTTCACTTGCAGCCCGGATGAATCCCTTCAATCCATCGGCATCGGCAATA
>JBFZBH010000101.1:0-5628 GCA_041308525.1 Phycisphaerae bacterium
GCAGCGGATGCTGGTTATCCTCAAAAAACAGCTTTACGGAGGCGATTGGGAATCCATGCTCGATGATTTGCGAAACAGGCTCGAGGGAAAGCCCTATATATTCAAGCTGGCCGCAAGGATTCAGGATGATATAGACAGAATCGAAAAGTTGTCGAAATTTGAGAAAGAGAACAAAATAGATTTGGCAGATTACGTTGAGCTGGGGTAGATAAAAAATTTGAAGATCGGCTTTGTACATGAAAATATGTAAATTGCCGGGTGATTGATAAATTTTATTATCTGTAAAACTTCGGGTATTTTAAATTGGAAAAAAGGCGGGTGAAATTGAAAGGTTTAGATATGCACAAGTTATCAATTATTTTCTTGTCGGTTCTTTTTCTATCTGTATGCGGCTGTTATAAACCGGAGCCTCCACCCCAGTTCGAGCTGCAGTTTCAGCAGCCTGTTCTTGATAATATCATCTCGGACCAGATCCTTGAGGCTGCAAAACTTCAGCTTGTCTGGCAAAAGTCCATTCCTGTTCAGACGGGTGAAATTCCGAAAAAGCTGACCATTATCGGCGATAGAGTTTATCTTCTTACTGACAGAAATTATCTCGTTTCGATGAACAGGTTCAACGGCAATATAGGCTTCAGCCGAAGTATCGGACAGCCCGGTTTCCCTGTCCTGCAAATCAGCCGTTACAAAAATGAGATTTATTCAATAGTAGGTAATGAGCTGCTGCAAATAGATGCCGATTCAGGCGACAATATCAGCCTGAAAAATTATCATTACGGAATTGTTTGTCCTGCTGCCCGCAATGCCTCCTATTTTTATATTGCAGGCTCCAACAGACGCATCATTACTTATAATGCAAAAAATAATGTTCAGGTCTTTCAGGTTGCTGCAGAAGATGATTCGCAGATTACATCGGTCCTTGCCGACGAGAATATTGTGGTTTTTTCAACTGTTTCAGGAAACGTTATTGCCATTACTCCCGACAAGCCGACGAAACTGTGGTCATTTAAGGCCGCCGAATTTGTCGTGGAGCCTATGGTCAGAGACGGCCAGGGTCTGTTCTTTGCAAACAAAGATACGTGTGTTTACAGTCTTAATGTTGCTGATGGCATGCTCAACTGGAAGTTTCAGGCTGGTGCTGTTCTCGAAAAAGCGCCTCGAGTGACAAGCAGAACTGTTTATCAGTTCCTCGGTGATAAAGGACTGGCGGCAATTCACAGGCTTGACGGCACACTGGCCTGGCAGCTTCAGCATGGCAGTGACCTCCTTTCTGAATTCGGCGGGAAAATCTTCATTATTACGAAAGAAGGCACTATTGTTGTTATGGATGAAAAAACAGCTTCACAGCTTTATTCCTTTAATCTTGCGGGCGTTTCTGTCTTCGGCTCCAATGTAACGGATTCGTATATTTACATTGCGGATAATAAGGGTCGGATTGCCTGTCTTAAGCCGGTCGAAAATTAATTAAAATTCCTTCGGGAACGGGTGAAATTCAAAATGGATATAAAGATAAAAACTGCACTGGTCAGCGTATCGGATAAAAATGGTGTCGTTGATTTTGCGCGTAAATTAAGCAGTATGGCCGTAAAAATAATCAGCACAGGCGGAACTGCAAAGGCCTTAAGCGATGCCGGCATCGATGTCATCAGCATAGACTCAGTCACAAATTTTCCGGAAATGATGGATGGAAGAGTAAAAACACTTCATCCGAAAATTCACGGTGCTCTGCTCGGCCTGCGTGACAACAATAAGCATATCGCAGCAATGAAAGAGCACGGTATCGAGCCGATTGATTTGGTCTGTGTTAATCTTTATCCTTTTGAAAAGACCGTTGCAAAGCCGGATTGTCCCTTCGAGGAGGCTATTGAGAACATCGATATCGGCGGCCCGAGCATGATTCGCTCAGCGGCGAAAAATCATAAGTTTGTTACCGTCGTTACCGACCCTTCTCAGTATGATATCGTTATCGTAGAGATGCAGAAAAAGGATGGCGCCGTTTCGGAACAATTGCGGTGCGACTTTGCACGAGTCGCCTTTGAGCTTACTGCAGGATACGATGCTGCTATTGCAAAATATCTGAACAGCAAAGCAGGTATCGAGTTCCCCGAACGTGTTTCTATTTCGGTCAGGAAGGAACAGTCTCTGCGGTATGGTGAAAATCCGCATCAGTCAGCGGCACTCTATAAACTGCCAAGAAGCAATGAGCCGTCGGTCAGCTCTGCACGCCTGTTCGATGGCGGCAGTGAAATAAGCTTTAACAATTTTCTCGATTCTAATGCAGCATTCGAGCTTGTTAAGGAATTTTCAGAGCCTGCAGCGGTTGTCGTGAAGCACTTAAATCCCTGCGGCTGCGGCATCGATGAGAATATTCTTATCGCATATCAAAAGGCTTACGAAGGAGATGTTGTCAGTGCGTTCGGCGGGATAATTGCTCTTAATCGCAAGGTTGATGTCGAGCTTGCTCAAATGATAATGGAATCTTACAGCCGTTTCGGAAAGGCGCGGGGAGCAGGCGGTTTCTTTGCGGAAGTTATTATCGCACCTCAGTTCGATAAAAAAGCAGTTGAAATCATCCGCACCCTGAAAAACTGGGGAAGCCGCGTCCGCCTTCTTGAAACAGGTCCCATCGACAGGGAAAATATAGATTCTTTTGAGTATGATGTTCGAAGCATCATCGGCGGTTTGCTTATTCAGAAAAGGGATTTAGTTGGCTGGGAGCCGGATAAACTCACCTGTCCTACCAAAGCTAAACCATCCGATAAACTGCTCGATGATTTGAAACTCGCCTGGATTGTCTGCAAACACACAAAAAGCAATGCCATTGTGCTCGTTAAAAATAAAAAAGTCGTCGGTGTTGGTGCCGGCCAGATGAACCGGCTCGAATCGGGCCTCATTGCCGTAAAAAGAGCAGGCGACCAGTCAAAGGGAAGCGTTCTTGCCTCCGATGCCTTCTTCCCATTTCCTGATAATGTCGAAAATGCTGCTAATGCAGGCGTCGTTGCGATAGTTCAGCCGGGCGGCTCACAGAAAGACGATGAGGTCATCGCAGCCGCTGATAAATTCGGCATCGCTATGCTCTTTACAGGTAAACGCCACTTCAGACATTAACAGATGCTGAAAAGTGTATAGTACTCAATTCGCCTCAGATTTCTTGTACTATCAGCAGGAAAATTTTAAAAATATTTTAAAATAACGAGAACACTTTCGTAGGGAATTGCATCTTAATAGAGAGATCGCGAAAAGGTTTTTTGTTTGTAACTATAAATCTTTATAGGAGAAATAGTTATGCGCGCTGACATTTTATTAGAGAAATTGTGCTGTTTAAAAAGAAGTCGAGCTTTATTTAAATATGGGCTAACTTTCGTTGAGCTTTTAGTAATTTTAAGCTGTATCCTTTTTATAATGGCATTTTTTATGCCCGCTTTAAGGAATAAGCCTGATTCTCCTACCAGAGTGATTTGTTCAAACAATGTTCGTCAACTCCTTATAGGTTATACTTTATATGGCGGTGAAAATAATAATAATTTACCTCTTCAACCGGATACTTATACTTTGAATGAAATGTCGAAAGAAACATTAGAAGCCTTAATGAGTTGTATAGGCTATGATTTAAAAGAGTTCAGAGCGAATAATCAGGGAGATTTGCCTCCACAACAAATATTTTATTGTCCTACTAATATTTTGCAAAAAAGACATATGGCAAATTTTTGGAATGCTTCAGACGACTATAGGGCTCTTGGATATTTTTTCATAATTGATTCTAAAAATGGCAGGGATAAAATTAAAGGTTCAGGTGATAAAATCTGGCTTAAAACTCTGAATATTAAAAATTCTGCAGAAAAAGAATTGATAATAGATATGTTAATATGCGATAAAATCAATTATAAGCCTCCGAAGTATCCGAATGGTAATTTTACTAAGTGCCCGAGTAAAATATTAGGTTTTGAGACATCAAGCCATCTTAAAGATGAGAAGGGGCCAAGCGGTGGAAACATAGGATTCGTTGACGGTCATGTTGAATGGCGGTATTTTAAGGACATGGATAAGAGATATGGCCAAAATCCTGTTTGCTGGTGGTGATTTAGCAAATCATTCAAACAAGATTATCACCTGTTAAATGGCAGCTAATTTCAGTTATTTTAATCCAGCGGCATTGCGAAGTTTGCCTACAAAATCAGTCTTTTCCCATGTAAAGTCAGACTCATTTCTGCCGAAATGACCGCCGTGAGCAGTCTTGAAATAAATCGGCCTTAAAAGTTTCAGGTGAGCAATCATTTCCTTTGGTTTTAGGGGGAAAAGCTCTTGGACAAGCCTGCTTATCTTAGTCTCGCTTATTTTGGCTGTCTGTTCGGTATTTACCATTACCGATACAGGCTTTGCCACACCGATTGCATAAGAAAGCTGCACTTCACAAATGTCTGCCAGCCCCGCAGCGACGATATTTTTCGCAATGTATCTTGCCATATATGAAGCTGTTCTATCGACTTTTGACGGATCTTTGCCGCTAAAACAACCTCCGCCGTGTCTGCCTCTGCCCCCGTAGGTATCTACGATAATTTTTCTGCCGGTTACTCCAGTATCACCGTGCGGCCCTCCGATTACGAACCTGCCCGTTGGATTGATATGATATTTAATATTTTTATCAACCAGTTTCTTCGGCAGCACCGGCAGGATTATCTTTTTTATAATTTCGCTTTTTAGCTTGCCATAGGATATAACAGGAGAATGCTGAGCTGCGATGACAACCGTATCAATACGGCTGGGTTTTCCGTTTTTATATTCCACTGTAACCTGACTTTTTCCGTCCGGACGAAGCCATGGCAGTTTCTTTGTTTGACGCATTTGCTCCAGCCGTGTTGTCAATTCGTGGGCAAGATAAATCGGCATCGGCATAAGCGAAGATGTGTCCCTGCACGCAAACCCGAACATCAAACCCTGGTCGCCTGCTCCCTGCTCCTTGTGCAACCCCTGGCCTTCTGTTACTCCCTGAGAAATATCTGGGCTTTGCCTTTTCACATCAACCAGCACAGCGCAGTTCTCATAATCGAATCCCATTGCAGGATCTGTATAACCGATTTTTTTGATTGTCTCTCTGACTATGTCAGGTATGTTGACGATGGCCTTTGTTGTTATTTCGCCCGCAACCAGCGCCATTCCTGTTGTTACAAGAACTTCGCAGGCAACCCTGCTGTTCGGGTCCTGTTTCAGCATCGCATCGAGTATCGAATCTGCAATGCAGTCAGCAACCTTGTCAGGGTGGCCCATTGTGACTGATTCACTTGTGAACAGGTAGCTTTTTGTATCGCAGTTCGGGTTCATTAATGCCGATTTTTTTGCCATATTCATCCTTTCTTCCAGTAAAAAATGGTGCTTTTTCAGAAAATCAGAGGCAATATTGTAAGGGATGTTTTTAAAACGTCAAATAAAATTGTGAGCATTTTGCCTGTAAAAGGCATTCTGTCGATGTTATCTGCCCATTAATCTCCAGTTGTAGCCGAAGTAGGTTACTGAGTAATTTTGCAGTTCAAGAAAAGAAACATCCTGTGAGGGAAGGTAGTTGATAAGAAAATTGAAGAGTGCTGCAGTTGATTCGTCCTGGTCCTTGAATTTTGTGGTCGTTTTATACTTATC
>JBFZBH010000102.1:0-5566 GCA_041308525.1 Phycisphaerae bacterium
TGGCAGTTTTCCGTTCTTACGTCATTGTCCGCACTTCTCACGAAGTTGCCGCAGCTCCAGATTGGGAAGTAATCGATACTCACCCAGTCTTCGCCCGTCCCGCCTTGATCTGGGCTCTTTGATGCCCTTGCCATAAGTCCGCAGCTGTTATGATACAGCGGCACAGCTTCTGTCCCTTCATAGTCAGTGACTTCGACATCTGCCGTAAAATCGCCTGTAATTGTTTTGTAAAGGAACGGTCCCAGAGGATTCCACGGTTCCGCCCAGGTAGCATTCGTTGACTGCATAAACAATTGTCCGGCCCTGCCTGTATTGGAATTGAGAGCATCGACCGTTTCGCCTGTTCCAAGCCCGACAAAACCGGTCCAGATTGTTCCGCTTACTCCCTCTGTCAGGAAGTTCTTTGTATAGCTGAAATCATCAAACGTCGAATCCTTCAGTGCGAGGGCAGCAACCTGAGTATCATTAAGTGCATAATTGTAGATGCGGAAATCATCGACTCTGCCGTTAAAATACGGGTCAGCATACTGGCTCTTGCCTATGTAGTTCAATTGCGGATTGAACGAACTCGGATTGAGCGTAATTGTCTGTGTGTCAACTGGAGTTCCGTTGACATAAAGTTTTCCGACATCACCGCTGAGCGTAACTGCGATATGAACCCATTGCGCCGTTGTAAGAGCGGCAGTATTGAGCTGCTGCTCTCCGCCGCCGCCGCTCGTTGTAATTGCGAATCTAAGTGTCGTGGAGCCTGATGATGGCGTCAGGAACATATTCTGGCTTGTGTTGTTGCCGAAATCGAAGATTCTCTGCCATGCTCCGCCGCCGTCCCAGTTGACCCACGCCATAATCGTAATATCTTCCGAGCTTGCTATGCCAGCGGGGGCCTGAACATAATCGTCAGTCCCGTCGAGATCTATGGCCTGCCCGATTTTACCCGTCGTGTATGCCGGGCTTCCGTATGCTGTTGCATTATTTCCGTTGCCGGAACTGTCATTGACATTTCCTTCGAACTTATAAAGTAATATAAGCCCCGGAGGTGCCGCAGCGCCGGCAGGTATTTCGGCTATCACCGCATTTCTGATTTTGCCGTCGAAATAATACTTTATGCTCGATGTATCCATCGCAAAACCAATGCGGTAATTCTTTCCCGCCACATCACTTTCACCTGCTGAATAATACGTCGTTCCGCTCGGCACATCGTTGACATAAAGAGTCGCCTGGCTTCCGTTAAATTCGACAGTGATTTTCTGCCACGTCCCCAAAGTAACGAGAACGCCGGTTCTCCAGAAGCCCACATTATCCAGCCGCACGAGAATCTCCCTGTTATCAAGACCAAATCCGCTTCCCTCGAATGCACCATCTCTTTCATCCGTGCAGTCGAATATGCCCTGATAATAAGTTACATCGGCTGATGTGTCCGGATAAATCTCTGCTTCGAGGATGCGCCCGACTCCGTTGCGAACACCCGACTGGACTTCAAGACTGGTAAAGTCCTGCTCAACTCCCCAGTAAAATACACCGAGAACATTTCCTGCTCTGCGGATTTCATTATCTATCTCGGCCGTCGTCAGTGCAACATTATAGAACCGAGCATCTTCGATATCGCCCGCAAAAAGATTTCCTGCCCAGTCCCTGCCGATATACAATCCCTCAGCAGAAGTATAGGCATTATTGCCAAGAACATCATCCGGAACGAGCGTCGTTGCTGTTGTCGCTTGTGCTGTTCCGCTGTTGACATAAATGGCTGCCTGGCTGCCGCTCAAACTCGCAGCAACATACGACCAGGAGCCAATAGGAATTGTCGAGGTGGAGGTGACCGTCTTGGTTGTTGCACCATCCGTTATGGTAAACACCGCCTTACCCGTGGCATCGAGTGCAATTTTCAAATACTTCGTTGCAGAGCTGCCCATAAATAAAACCGGCCTGTCGGTATTGTCGGTAGGATTTATCCAGATACCGAAAGTGCCTGCAAGAGAATCACAGACGCTTCTGTCAACAACTGCATAATCATCTGTACCGTCAAGCCGAAGGACTTTATGTGCCATAGTTGCATCTTCCACTCTCGATGGACTGCCCCTAAGAAGGGCATGCTGGGTTCCGAACTCGTCCCAGCAGACCGCCCCGTCTGCCTCCCCGACACGATAGGACGCAACAAGACCGCGAGGTTTTTTCTTCGTAAGCACATAATAAGTTCTGTACCAGTCGCCCCACGGAATATGGCTGAAATGAACGCCGTCCGACACAGTCTCTGCCATCGAATAATCATAATCGCAGATAGCCGTCCCAGAAAGGACAGAGTCCCACGGCATACTCGAGCCGCGAAGAATGGCGCTGTCCTTTACATTCGTCGCGCCATAAAGGTGGGCATAATCCTCGACAAGTCCGTTGCCTTCGATTATGCTGCTTTCAGCGATGACCGCACGGTCTCTCACTTTTGCGTAGTTACGGACTATCGCACTGTCTCTAACGACCGCATATCCGGAAACTATTGCATTGTCACGGACAGTAGCATTGCCCATAACTATTGCGTAATCTTCTATTCTTGCATAATTATAGACCTTCGATGTCCCCAATACTCTCGCATTCGGTCCGACATACGCTGTGCTGTCAACTGTTGCCGATGGCCCGACATAACCGCCGCCATTCGGATGT
Organism: Phycisphaerae bacterium; assembly: GCA_041308525.1. Lineage (GTDB taxonomy): Bacteria > Planctomycetota > Phycisphaerae > Sedimentisphaerales > Anaerobacaceae > Fen-1359. The sequence continues at coordinate 2,653 of JBFZBH010000102.1, forward strand.
GTATGACCGCCTGATTCAGTTTTATTTAATTGCCTGCCTGTTGTTCCAGGAGCGCAGTTGACAAGCCGTATTTCATAAGCATAGTGAAGCCTGTCTGCGCATTTATCAGGCTCATACCTGTTATCAGCATACTCAAGGTTCAAAGCCGTATCCGTCGGAGTCGCCACGACGACAAGATATACCTTCGTTTCGTCGGCATTTAATGTCCACGACTGCGTCCCGGGGCTAAAGAGGCTGCTGAACCGCAGCACCTCAGATGTGTTCATCGCCACAAGACTCCATCGCAGACTTTCAGTGCTTCCGAGTGTATCAACGGGCTGGACTTCAACCGTGATGTTTGTCGAGGATGGCACCAGCTCATTGTATATATACGCATATCTTTCCGGTGCCCTTTCGAACGGCACCCTGTACCACCCGGTCCTGTCCTGTGACGGTATTAAAAGCGCTCCGGTTATGTAATACCACCAGGCCTTGTCATCCGCGTTTGCCCACAAAACGCTCTTGAACTGAGGGCCTGACACAAAATCCAGAAACGGCCAGTGACGAAGCCCGTAAGCCACCGTGTCCTGAACATTCGCACCGCCCGTAAGAAGCGTTGAAAGTTTGTCATATACTGTATATCCCGATGATCCTACTCTCCACAATTGTGCTGCCAAATCCCATGCCTGTCCGAAATCATCAGCGTAATCAGATATGGCATAATGTACACGGTAGTCAGCATAAATTAATCTTCCATGGTCCTGTCTGTAATTACTCATTTCAAAAGGACTGGTTCCTATGTTGCTCGGATGCCCTCCCATAAGCGCTCCGTAATGAGTATCACGGTTGTCCTGCAAATAATTGGCGTGAGATTCCCAGTGTCCGCCCGTTAGGTTTCCCGCCTGATGAGCCTGCCAGGAATGACCGTATTCGTGCGGCACAGGATTACCCCAGCCTTCATCGCCCAGGCCATAACCTGGAACATTGAAATATCCGAAACCATTTTGGCCTCCCATCCAGAATCCGCCGTACCAGGTGATATGGTTTGTTTTGTATCGCCCCGGCATGCTTCCATCCATATCATCATCCGGCTCGTTGTACCCGAGGTTCTTTCCGTAAACCTGCCAGGATTCCTCTATCATCCTTAACGCTCGCCGTCCCATTACACTGGCATTAAATCCCGGGCTTTCAATCGATGATTGTGGCGACCACCAGAAGCATCCGTGCTTCGATTCCATCCTGCTGCAGTCAGACAAATCTTCGCCGCTATAGAAGTTTAAATCCGTATTTACCGAAAGAACATCGCCGGGCAAATCGCCAACTTCAACATAATCGATATAGAAAACCTGTCCGTTGCCCGAGTTGCCCAAGGGATGTATTCTCATGTCCCTTAGTGTGTCGCGCCAATAGACAACACGCCCAAGGTCAAGCCGATAGACATGCCAGCTTCCGTCCTTGACAACTGTCGCAGCCGGAATCGAAAATACTCGCTCCGTGCTGAATCCTGTATTTACGGATGTTCCGAAATAAAAAATTATTTCGTCATTAAATGATGAAGGGACCCTGATTCTTATCTGCAGATAATCATAATATCCGAAATCCAGGTCAGGCGACGACATGCTTGTCTTCTGAATGCTCGGCGATGCCGCTGTGCCGGTTCCTGTGATATATCCTCCCGTGACCGTCAGGCCGGAAATGCTGTTGCCCGACCAGCCCTCTAAATTACCAGCAGTATTCCATTCACCCAGCACTACTGTGTTCATAAGTCTGTCTGCAGGGTCAACTGTCACCGGGACCGTAACCGCGTTTGTCCCGGATGCGAATACTGCAAGAATGACTATAAGCAAAAATCTGTAATTTGATTTTCTCATATTTGTCCTCCTGAGAATTTACTCCTCAATTAAAAGATTTTGTTTGGACGATTAATTACATTTGTTTGCTGAAATCGGGGGACCTCGGGCACAGCATCGGAAAGCATTCGTAAATTGAAATTTCGATTTGAAGTTGTTAATTGTTTGAAGTTTGATGATTGAAATTAATCGTGTTTGGCAAATTCTGAAATGTAGACTTTCTCTTTTCCCCTCTGGATTTCTATAAGTAAATCCGGTTTCTCCAAGATGTAAACAGTGCGGGATTTTCATATCCCGAGTTACTCCAGCAGCTTAACTTTTCAGAAAAAATTATTCCCTATAATTTGCTGAAAGGCAAGAAAATTTCTAAATAGTGTGACATTATATGTCACTCTTTCAGGTATTGCTTTATTTAAGAATCGCTAACTGTCTTTCTTGTAAATAGTTACGAGGGCAAAATTTGAGAGGAAAATCTCTGCTTAAATTGATTTTATGCTTGAAATAGCATATTAGAAAGCTAATAACTTTCTTTTCCATCAGATAAGATATGTCACTATCTTGCCTTAACCTGTCAGGACATTTGTTGTAGCATACCCAAATTGAGCGTAAAGATTTTCCACGTGCACTTTGAGGAAATTGCTAAAGTGCATTCATAAATTTGAAAATTTAAAATTTGTGATTTTCCTTTGGTTTAATCTTCTTTTGCAGATGACTTGTAGCTGCGTTTTCCAAGTTCCTTGTCTAGCATAAACAAACCGCCGGTAGAGCCCTTTATCATTACAAGCTGCTGAAGGATTTTATTCGCAGAGGCTTCCTCTTCGACCTGTTCATCCACGAACCATTTTAAGAAGCTTGCTGTTGCGTGGTCTTTTTCTGAAATTGCAAGGTCGGTCATTTTGTTTATCATACCTGTTACTTTCTGCTCATGTCTCAGTGTTTCCTCGAAAACATCCAGAGGCGATTTCCACTCAGTCTGCGGCTGGTCGATTGCCTTCAGCAAAACTCTGCCGTTTCGCTCGTTTACGAAATTAAATATTTTGAGGGCGTGCGAAAGCTCTTCCTGCATTTGCACTCCCATCCAGTTT
>JBFZBH010000103.1:0-5604 GCA_041308525.1 Phycisphaerae bacterium
GCTTCGAAACTTACGAGTTTTCCAGTTGATGGGTGCGTAAATTCCAGCCGCAGTGCATGCAGCGCAGGTCTGCTTATAACAGGGTCTTCGAGGGCAGGGGACTCATTCTTTATCTGCCAGGGATAAACCAGCTTGCCGCCGTAAATCTCATCACCGACAATCGGATGCTTTATATAAGATAGATGCACTCGAATCTGATGGGTGCGGCCGGTTTTCGGCATCATCTTCATCAGAGAAAAACCGCGGAATTCCTCGAGGACCTCATAGAAGGTAACAGATTCTCTACCAATTTCGGGACGGATGGCGTGTTTCTCGCGAACGATAGGATGTTTGCCGAGCGGTGCGGAGATTTTATCAGCCGACAATTGCGGTGTGCCGTGGACGATTGCCAGATATTCCTTATGAGTCTGGCGTTTCTCGAATTGTTTGGCGATTTTCCACTGCGCGATTTCGTTTTTTGTAACGACCATAACGCCGGTCGTGTTTCTATCCAGCCGATGGACAACTCCGGGACGAAATTCGCCAAGCCCGCTGGAGAGCTTGTCGCTGTAAAATGAGAGGGCGTTGACAAGTGTGCCGGTGAGATTGCCTTTTGCGGGATGGACTATTATATTTACAGGCTTGTTGAGGACGATTATGTCATCATCCTCGTAAATGATATTGAGCGGTATGTCTTCGGGCGTAATTTCCTTGCTCGGCGGAGGCGGCAGCGTAATTTCAATTTTATCGCCGTAAGAAACCTTGAAGCTCGGCTTTACTTTTTTCCCGTTGACCTTTACGAAACCGGCATCGATTTGTTTCTGGATGAGAACTCTGCTGTATTGTGCGAACCTGCCGTGGAGATATTTATCGAGCCGGCTGTCCTGAGTCGAACGGCCAACGACAAGCAGCATCGGCTCTTCAGATGAATCCGGAATGTTGATGCTTTTGCTGTCTTTCACGGTTTGTTCATTTCGCCGGGCAGGTTTACCTGCTGAACAGCAGGCGTCTGAACTGGTACTGTGTTGGCCTGGCCGATAAGAAATGTCGGCGGAAGGTTCGCGTCAGGCTGAAACTTTATTATCGGCGGTGTAACCGGAGCAGGCTGAAACGCAATCTCTTTTTTATAGTCGTCCATAACGGCCAACCGCAGGTTTGACATCGAGGCAGCAGGTGCCGCCTGAAGGTATGAATTGCTGACTATTTCAGAATATATTTTTTTCGCTTCATCGTAATTACCAAGCTCTTCCTCGCAAAGCCCGATTCCGAATTTCGCTGAAGCAGCAAGAGTCGCACTGAGCTGATAGCCGCTTTGCGGACCATCGGTGTCGAGTTTGGCGAGAGCCTGATTATAAATATCCTTCGCTTTGTTCAGCTGTGATGTTTTTGTCTGTGCATCAGGTGAGCGAAACATATAGTGCAATTGCATTCTCAGTATATCTGCCTGCTCAATCATCGCCAAAGCGGCGTTTTGCGGCGTGCGTGCGGATTGTGCTGCCTGGGCAAATTGTTCTGCTATGCTTGTCAGGTTTGCGGAAAGGTCAGTTCCCTGAGAAATCCCTTCGACCATATTTTGCTTCATACGGGATAATTGTGCGAAGGTCGCCGAGAACTCGGCATCTTGTCTGACGGCAATAACGTTTTTCTGATATCCATACCACAGCCAGTAGCCGCCGATGAGGATGACGAAGACGGACACATAAATAATTATCTTCTGATGCTGTTTGAGCCATTGGGGAAAACCAGCGACCCATTCAGCCAGTTCGTTTTCCTTTAATTCGTGACGATGTTCAGCTTTCATAATTACCTTTCTTTGTTACTGAAAACAACGGTATTCAGGTTAAAATGCAAGGGTTTAATTATAATAAAATTCATTTTGACTTGCAATATATATGGTCAGGAATAAAATTTTATGTTACATTATCGTAAAGTTATTAATTTGATTAAAAGCCTTAAAAATAGCAAAAATAAGTTGTTTTTTGGGGAGCTATGGAATTGTGGACTAAGCGTTTAATCGTGCTTTTGGCGGCCTTTTTAGGGTTTTCTGCGTCCTTGTCAGGTGCCGACAGGAGCAAATACATCACAACATCGGAAATAAAGAGCGGAATGAAGGGATACTGCCTTACCTGCCTCAAAGACAGCACTGTCGAAAAATTCGACGTCGATATCCTCGGCGTCGTTCACAATTTGGAAGCCGGCAGGGACACGATACTTGTGCAGTGCACCGACGAGCGTATGGCACGTGCCGGCGTGATAGCCGGCTGCAGCGGTTCGCCGGTGTATATCGAAGGGCGCCTGGCAGGGGCGATGGCGATGGGCTGGACGTTTTCGAAAGACGCTCTTTACGGCGTGACTCCGATAGAGGACATGCTCAAGACCGGCGAAGGGGCGGATTTGAAAAAGACAGGCGCTCAAAAAACTGCATTCAGCATATTTGACTTTTCTAAACCAATCGATTTTGCAGAGGTTGATAAACAATACCGGGAGTTTGCAGATTCGATGAGAAAAACAAGCGGGCAGAGGATGAATATTCCCTGTACCGTTTCGATTTCAGGTTTTACCAATGCGTCAGCAGAGGAGCTTAAAGACATTTTCGAGCCGTTCGGAATGATGGTGACAGCAGGCGGCGGTGCGGCAGGCAGTCAGGACACCGGCACAAATACAGCAGACAAGAAACTCGAACCAGGAGCGCCTCTTGTGGTTCCGATAGTAAGCGGCGATATGTCGATGGCTGTCAGCGGGACAGTGACAGAGGTTTTGGGAAATGATGTGTTCGGTTTCGGACACAGCTTTCTGGGATACGGGCAGGTGGATTTGCCGATGGCAACGGGCGAGGTGCATACTGTTGCAGCGAGCCTGATGCGCTCGTTTAAGATAGCAAGCCCGCTGCAAATAGTCGGGGCGCTGCGTGTTGACGGCCCGGCGGCTGTGCGCGGTGTCGTTGGGGAAAAGGCAAAGACATTCGATATAAAGGTGAAGGTGGACAGAGACAATAGCCAGCATCCGAAAGAATTCAAATGCACGGTAGCCAGCAACAAAGTCCTCTCGCCGCAGGTAGTAGGGCCGATTATAAGCAATGCGGTGCAGTATGAGGGACAGATGCCGCCCGAAAATATGGTTGAGTACAATGCTGTCATTAAAAGCAGGCAGGGTGAGCCGATAATTTTTTCAAACATATCGACTGGAACAGGCCCTTCTGATATAGCAAGCGAGACGGTCAGCGCCGTGCGGCTTTTAATGAATAATCCTTTCAAGGCCGCTGAAATTGAATCGATAAATGTCGAGGCTGTGGTAAAAGAAAAGGATATATCTGCTCGATTATGGTCAGCGGAGGTCTTGGACCCGAAAGTCAAGGCAGGCGAGAGCATTGAAATCAAAACAGTGGTTGATTCCTTCCTTTCGCCGAAGAAACTTTACACGCAGAGGATTAAAATTCCTACGGGGCTTGCCGGCGGTGAATACGAGCTGGCTGTCTGCGGGGCCGCAGAATACCAGAGTTTCGTGCGGAGCATTGCGCCTCAAAGATTTTTAGTGCAGAATTTCGAAGACCTTACCGAGGCGCTTAATTACCTCTTAAAAATTGAGCGTGACAGATTGTATTTTGTTCTTGTGCTGCCCGCGAAGGGAATAATCCTCGAGAAGGCGGAGTTGTCGGATTTGCCGGCGACAAAGGCGCTTGTTTTAACAGATTCGCACAGATCGCTGGGCTCGCTGCCATACCGCGGATGGGTTGAGGAAAGCGTGAAGACCGGAACAATAATCACCGGCAGAAGAAGTTTTAAAATAACTGTGGAAGAATGAACGGGACCAAACAATGAAAAAAACAAGATGGGGTACTGGAAATCAGCAAATCAGCAGAATTTATAAACCGGCTTTTATATTTGCGGTCTTTGCAGTCGCTGCCGCCTGCTTCGGAGTCAATAGCAAGGTAACGAGGCAGAAAAGCGCTTCGGATTTTTTAAAAGGCAAGACAAAAGATACTATCATAAGCTCCAAGGGCACGATACAGCTTGGCCGTGCAAGCGAGATTGTTGTGGAAAAATTCATCGACAGCCCCGAACCCTGGTCGATTAACTGCATTGTCGTGAGCGGCCCGACAATATACTTCGGCACAAGCCCCAACGGCGGCATATACTCTTACGACAGCATAAATAAAATAAGAAAAATATATCCGCAGAAGAGTGAAGAGAAAAAGCAGGAAAGCAGGCCTGATACGAAAAGCTCAGAGGATACTGAAAAGAAAGAAAGTGCGGCAAAGAGCGGAACCGACAGCAACCAGCCGGACGAAGGCTCTGTGCGGATTATAAAAAGGGAACAGCAGCTTTCCAACGAACATATTTTTGCGATGGCGACGGACATTTCTGGAAGGCTTTTGGCTGCAATCAGCGGTAAAGAGTGCAGGCTGATGCGGCTAAAGGGCGACGAAATGGACCCCATTTTCGAGCCGAACGATGCGAAATATATTTTTGCAATAGCCGTAGATAAGAAAGGGGAGATTTATCTGGGGACAGGTCCGGAAGGGAAAATTTACCGCCTTGATTCATCAGGAAAAAATCCGCAGGTTGTTTATGAAAGCAAGGACAAAAATATTCTCTCGCTTGCGATAAGCGACGAAGGAATTCTCTATGCTGGAAGTGATGAAAGAGGAATCGTATATAAAATAGATGTCCGGACAAAAAAGGTTTCAGTTTTATACGACAGCGACCAGCCGGAGGTAACGGCGATTTTGATTGATACCAGCGGCGATATATATGCTGCCGGGACTTCCGCGCAAATTGTGCAAACGGAGGAGAAATTCACATCTCAGATCGATTTGGGGGGACGGCCGGAATCGAGGTCTGAAAGGTCGGGCAGTTCTGAAATGGCAGATTCTGTTCGCAAGCTCCAAATAGCGAATACGAAAAAAGAAGGTGATGATACATCTGCACTAAGAACTTCGATGGCAATGCGAACGGCACGGCCTGCAGGAACAAGCTTTATTTACAGGATAAACAAGGAAGGTTTTGTCACCGACAAGTTCAGCCAGTCGGCAGTTTTATTCGGTCTTTTGCAGCAGGATGAAACTCTGCTGGCGGCAACCGGAAACAAAGGACAGCTTTACTCGATCGAGACTGAAGATGAAGTGCAGTCCGTTGTTTATGAGGACCAGCAGTCTTCACAGATAACCGCCCTGGCACAAGCGGGCGAGGATGTTTATCTTGGAATGGCCAATCCGGCGAAACTGGTGAAATTGAAAAAGTCACTCGCCTCTGAGGGGACATATAATTCCGACCTGATTGATGCCGGCCAGCCTGCAAAATGGGGCAAGCTTCAGATAGATGCCGATATACCCGCCGGATGCAAGATTCTTGCCTCCAGCCGCAGCGGCAACATCAAGGATGCAAACGAGCCCAGCTTTTCAGACTGGACAGAACCGGTAGAAATCACTGAGCCGGTTCAGCTCGATTGCCCCGTCGGCAGGTTCGGCCAGTATAAACTTGTTCTGGAAAGTTCTGATGGTAAAGTCAGTCCTGTGGTTAGAGAAGTAGCTGTATCCAGTATGGTGGCGAACCTGCAGCCGAAGATAGAAACCTTGACAATCGGCAGGATAGAAGCAGCGGGCAAGGAGGGAATTTTCAAAATCGA
>JBFZBH010000104.1:0-5571 GCA_041308525.1 Phycisphaerae bacterium
GGATAAAGTCATATCGTTCTTTAGGAATGAAGACATATGGATAGCCTGTAGGAGATTTTGACTGTAAATCTATCAAAAGTTTTGCAGTATTCTCATTTATAGGGACTGTCCTTTCCTCATTATCCTTTATTGACCATTCCCAAGTCTCATCTGTATTTGCCTTTGGAGTAATGTTTATTTCACATTTGACAAAATCTATATCACTCCATACAAGGTTGAGTAATTCTCCTCTTCTCATCCCTGTCTGAAGGGCCAGGAGAATAAGAAGATCCCATCTTAGAGTAATATTATCATTCTTTCCAGACATGTAGTCTTTTGCTGCCTTTAATGGCCAATCGTGGACAGGTGCAGAGCCATAAGTTGAAAGAAAAGGGCTGTTGGGTTGACGCCGTTCGCTGTGTAAGTTCGACCATCGATTGTCTAGGTCCATTTGAAAGTAAGTGGGTCACCATCTGGGTCACTTAAGCCTGAACCATCGAGATTAAAATCAGCCATGCAGTCAATCCAAGCATAAACAGTTTGGTCGGAGCCGGCGTTAGCGATAGGTGCAACGTTTTCCGCAAATAAGGCAAGACTATGCTCTCCGCCTACAGCGATGGCGATAAAGCCGCTATTCGGCGAAGGGACATTGCACTGGTTATAGTCGTTTCTTCCCCAGGCGACGATATCAAAATATAAGTAAATTTTACGGATTTTAGAATAATTGTGCAATGTGAATATTAAAATCCGTTTGCACTTTGACGTATTTTCACAGGACTTGTTACGGTCATACAGAAGAGATTCACTGAAAATGAATTAAGAAAGATGTAGCCAAAAGGCCTGTAAAAAATATAGGAAAAAAACTTTTATATTTTCTACTTGGATATAAGGTTTAAAAAAACTCCGTTCTACTTTTGTCCTTCCTCCAGGTATTCGTTGATAGCGGCGGCGGCGGTCCTGCCCTGTCCCATCGCCTCAATAACCGTTGCCGAGCCGGATACAATATCTCCGCCGGCAAAGACGCCATCCATCGAAGTCCGTCCCTTTTCATCAACGATGATTGTTCCGTCTTTTTCGAACTTAAGGCTTGATGTTGTCTGCTGAATCAAAGGGTTCGGGATGTTTCCGATTGCGATGATGACGCTGCCAACCTCAATCTGAAATTCCGACCCCTCGATTGGAACTGGTCTTCTCCTGCCGGTCTCATCCGGTTCGCCCAGCTTGTATCTTAGACACTCGACGGCCTTGACGCAACAATTCTCATCGCCGATTATCTTTTTTGGATTTTGCAGAAGGCAGAATTCCACCCCTTCCTCTTGTGCATGATGGACCTCTTCGGCCCGTGCCGGCATCTCGGCTTCTGTCCTTCGATAGATCAGATAAACTTTTTGGGCGCCGAGTCGCAGCGCCATTCGAGCTGAATCCATAGCAACGTTTCCGCCCCCGACGACCGCGACTTTCTTTGCCCGTGCTATCGGGGTATCGGCGCCCGCTCCGAATTTGTATGCCTTCATAAGATTCGCACGAGTCAGGTATTCGTTCGCACTATAGACACCGACGAGCGATTCGCCCTCGATATTCATAAATTTAGGAAGGCCCGCACCAACACCAATAAAGACAGCATCGAAACCATCCTCTTTCATTAATTGTTCGATTGTCCGGGTTTTGCCAACCACGAAGTTCGGAATAATTTTCACTCCCATATTAACGAGCGTCTGTATTTCTTTCTGGACGATTGTTTTGGGCAGTCTGAATTCCGGGATGCCGTAAATCATCACACCGCCCGGCTTGTGAAACGCCTCGAATATCGTGACATCGTGTCCGGCTCTTCTTGTATCTGTTGCTGCTACGATGCTTCCCGGCCCGGAGCCGATAATGGCAACCTTCATTCCTGTTGGGGCGGCAATCTGTGGAATGCTCTGGTCATCGAGGTCGAGGTCTGCGACAAATCTTTCGAGCCTGCCTATGGAAACTGCCTTTGCGATATTTTTGAATTTGATTCCGACCGTGCATTTTTCCTGGCACTGGTTTTCCTGCGGGCAGACCCTTCCGCACACAGCTGGCAGAAGCGAATTTTCCTTTATAATATTAAGAGCCTTTTTGTAATCACCCTCGACAATCGTCTCGATAAAGTCTTTTATCCTTATCCTCACAGGGCAGCCGCTCACACACGGCGCATTTTTGCACCCAAGGCAGCGCAGGGCTTCCATTCTCGCCTCGGTTTCAGAATAACCTAATGCAACTTCATTGACATTGCGGATTCGGTCTTGCGGCTTTTGCTGGGGCATCTCCTGCGGCGGTATTTTTAATCTTTCCGGGATTGTCAATCCTTTTGCATTCTGTTTTTCTGAATTTTCCTGAATTTGTTTTTTCCCATTCGTCATATTTTAAATTAATAAATTTTGTTAACTGAAAAAAGAAGCAATTTTTCACCACGAAGTTCACGAAGAGTAACTATATAATTATCTTTCTTCGTGTTTCTTAGTGTTCTTCGTGGTTAATTCTTTTTCTTTCAAGCCAATTCTGCATTTGTGCTTTTTATATTCTTCGTAGGCCTGCTGTTCGTGGTGTCTGTAGGCGTTCATTCTTTTAATCATCAAATCGAAATTGACCTTATGGCCGTCGAATTCCGGCCCGTCAACACACACGAATTTGGGCTTGCCGTCATATTCAATCCTGCAGCCGCCGCACATTCCCGTTCCATCGACCATAATCGTATTGAGCGAAACCTGGGTCGGCACATTGTATTTTTTTGTCACCTCGCAGCAGAATTTCATCATAATCGCCGGCCCTATCGCAAAGACCTGTCCCGGCTTGGGTGTTAGACATCTAAATGCCAAGCATACTACATGTAATGCTATTTCTCGTAAATAGCCAGCCTAAGATGCTTATTTCTTTAATAGCAGATGGAGCACATAAGCGCACATCTACGCTAATTAACTGTCAAGGATTCTATCAACTTTTCCCTGATCGACGTCCATTATGTACTGAATTCCGCTGACTTTCACTGCCTCTTCGGTCAATGCTGCGATGTCGTCTCTTGCTATATAGTCTATTGCAAACTTACGACTGCCGGCCATAAGCTGGCGCAAGCCCTGAGCAAGACGTTCGTAATATGTGTAAAGCCCCAGGGCACCGGTCGGAAGTTTTTCGAATTCATTATCGCCCAGTTCCTTGCGCAATGCGCTTGCTGTCACGAAAATTTCATCTTTGGAATTTCCAAACCTCTCAACATACACCGGAATTTGCTGCTCGTCCATTGTGCGTCCTATCGTTTTACCCACCATAGCTGCTGCAATGGGACCTCTGGCCATTCCTATCAGCTTTACAAACGGAGAGCCAAGTGCAAGACCTTTGAAGATTTGATCTTCGAAGGTAAATCCTCCAGCCAATGCTAATGTTGGAAGATACGCACCTTTATCAGCAAGCCTTTTGGCATAATTGCACAAAAGTGAGTGCAGATGAACAGGAGGGATTCCCCACTCATTCATCATTCGCCAGGGACTCATACCCGTACCGCCGCCGGCACCATCAACAGTCAACAGGTCAAGTTTATAGCGTGATGCAAACTTAATTGCCCTGGCGAGGTCCGCCGGACGGTAAGCTCCTGTTTTGAGAAAGATATATTTGGCTCCCGCTTTTCGAAGTTGGTCTATCCTCTGGGCAAATGATTCTTCGGTCACCATGCCGACGCGTGAATGCCGTTCAAATTCTTTGAAGGCCCCTTGCTCGAAGGCTTTGATAACATCAGGATCGGTAGGATTTGGAAGCACAACATAGCCGCGTTCATAGAGCAACTGAGCTTTTTTGAGGTCAGGAAGTTTCACTTCACCGCCGATATCCTTGGCACCCTGTCCCCACTTTAATTCCACGCACTCGACGCCGAGTTTTTCGATGGCGTATTCCTGCACGCCCAGCCGTGTATCCTCGACGTTTGCTTGAACAATGATTGCACCGTAACCATCATGCTGATGATCTTTGTAAAGCTTGACACGATATTTAAGGTCAGCGGTATCAATCACGCGTCCGTTTTTGATGACTGCGTCGGGGTCCATTCCAACGACATTCTCACCGATAGTCAGACCTGTTCCCGCGAGAGCGGAGCCTATGGCCAAGCCTTCCCAATTGTTCTTTGCGATGTTGGTAGAACCAACTCCCGGAATGTGCCATGGATAACGATACTTAATCCCTTTATTCTGCCCTATGGTGATTTCAAGATTGACCGCAGGGAAGATGGCCTTATCGCTGTCGGGCTCAATGCCGTGTGCACCAACCGCTGTACCCATAATGTTGAAGTGTGAATAGTCAACCGGGTAAGACTTTTCAGCGGCAGTAGTGACCATACCGAACGGCTGCGGGTAAATTACCTCGTGACCGCGATAAGCGCTTTTGCCTATTTCGCACATACCGATACAGCCATCGACGCAGGTGACACACATACCGGAAGCGGGCACAACCGAGCCTTCTGTCCTGTTTTTAGTCAAAGTTGCAGCAGAAGCGTTTACTTTTGAAAGGGTAAGTGACATTTTATCTGACTCCTTTACTTTTATTGACCTCTTATTCTTTCTTTATCTCACAAGCTACACAGGGACTCATGTAGCACATCATATCTTCAAATTCTTTTTTCTCGACACAGGGCGGAGTTAGATTTGCACAGCCGCCGCAGATTGCCTTTTGAGGTTCGGTGTATGTGCATCTAAGCTGGCAGGCGGGACAAACATACATACAGCCGCCGCACAGCCTGCAGACTTCGGACTTGATATCGAAGGGTGTGCCGATGCTTCTGTTCTCGCCTCTGTTGCGAAAACCTATCGCCTTGGCCATCATTTGCTCCTCGCACATCCGCACGCACAGGCCGCAAAGAATGCAGTCTTCATATTCCTGTTTGAATCGCTGCTGGCGAATGCCGTGTGCTGAAGCGAGGTCTTGAATTATTTTGGACTGAGGACAGGAAGCCAACAGCAGTTCCAAAATCATCTTGCGAGCCCTTAGCACCCGTGTTGACGCAGTGCGTACCTTTAGACCTTCTTCAGCTGGATAGGTGCAGGAGGAAACAAGCTTGGATTTTGGTTCTTCACCGATTTCGACAACACATAACCGGCAGGCACCATAGGGCGACAGGCCTTCCATGTGGCAAAGAGTTGGGACAGGAAAGCCCAGAAATTTTGCTGCTTCCAAAATAGTAGTGCCTTTTTCGACTGAGACGTTCAAGCCATTTATCATCAAATTAATCATGCTGACTTCTCCTGTGCAGCTATACAATTTGTCTGCTCATTTTCTTTTCTCTGCGTAAATTCAAGGTCGCATCTTAGACACCTTCGTGCTTCGCAATGTGCCTGCTCGGCAGACAGAGACAACTCCACTTCTTCGAAGCTCTTCTTCCTCGATTTGGCCGGAAGTGCGGCTGGCTCTGTCCTTTTTGCCTCTTCCTGCTCCTCATCGCTGATAACAGCAGGTTCTACGAAGACCTTAGGTAATTTTATTTCGGGCGGTTTTGCAAGTTCCTCGCCTCGAAGATAACGGTCTATGACTTCTGCTGCTTTCTTTCCTGCAGCTATAGCATCGACAACAGTATTTGGGCCTGTGACCAGA
>JBFZBH010000105.1:0-5542 GCA_041308525.1 Phycisphaerae bacterium
GGCACGCGCAACAGCTCGAGCTTCGGGCCGTTCGCGACTCTATGGAAACCTGGTCAGGGCTGTGCCTCGACCATATTTCCCAGATACAGCAGCATACGGCATCCGGTTAAAATTTTAATAATACGATGCCGTATCAATACATCAGGCCGCAACATTTGTAACGACTTAGCCGATTGTGTTTACAATTCTAAGCTGGAGGATTTGTCTGGTCTGGCGGGTGATTTTTGCTCGTCTGTCGATTCGAATCGGCCAAAGCCAGATGATTTTTTCTCTGTCGGCGACAACGAGGGATTTTTCGCGCAGCTCTTTGGGAACTTTCGCATCCATCAGGAACCTTGCGATTTTTTTTGTGCTGTTCAATCCGAGCGGCTCGAACCGCTCGCCCGCGGCAGGCTTGTACACAATCACAGGCGGGACGATTTTTTCGAAATCGAAACGCTCGACGAATCTATCCTTGTCCTCGATAAAAGTTTCAAGACTTTTGCCGGAGGTCTCGAAAACAGATGCTTCGGCAATGAAGTTCTCGAAGCAGCAGCAGCCGGGTATTTTCAGCTCGGTCTTTTTTTCTTCGCCGGTTTCCCCTTGCGCGATTTTTTCGCATCTTTTGAACAGGAGGCTCGAATATTCTTTTTCAACGACAAAGCCATCCGGCAAGGTGATTTTTTTGTTACCCGGTGACTGGGCAATTTTGAGGATTTCCTCGAAATGTTCTTCCATCAGCTTACCCTCACCACAGCCCATCAGGCACAGACACTTTCTGAGAAGGGCGATTTTTACTTCCGGGTGCTGGTTCGAAAAAATCTTCAGGTCAATTTTCGATTCGTGATTTTTTCGTTCTGCCAGTTTGTGCCAAATTTTTTCGGCTGCTTTTTCGACACAGCCGCACATTTTCGCCGCCGAATCGGCCAGATGAGACAATTGCTCAACGAGGTCAACGGAACATTCTTTCTGCAATTTGGGAAGAAGCCTGTGCCTGATAAAATTTCTTGTATAAACGCAGTCGAGGTTTGTTTTGTCCAGCTGCCAGGATAGTTTTTTTGCTGATAAATAATCTATAATCTGCTGTCTTTTAAATTGTAACAGCGGCCTGACGAAAATGATGTTGTTCGGAAAATTTTGAATTGGCCTGATGCCGGAAAGGCCGCGAAAGCCGGTCCCCCTGAGAAGGCGATGGATAATTGTTTCTGCGTTATCATCGGCCTGGTGTGCGGTTGCGATAATTGAACAATTATTTTCTGCGGCGATATTGATGAGGGCATCGAGCCGCAGCCTGCGGGCGGCTGTTTCTATCGAGAGCTTATTTTGTTTTGCAAATGTGCGGACATCTATTTTTCTGATGAACAGGGGAATATTTAATTTTTCTGCTTCTTCAGCGACGAACCTTTCATCCTCATCGCTGTCGCAGCCGCGAAGCTGATGATTTATATGGGCACACATTAAACCTGCTGACAATACTCCAATTTTTTTAAGGACGGCAAGTGAATGTAAAAGTGCCGTCGAATCAGCGCCGCCGGAGACTGCCAAAAGGACCTTGTCTGAGGGGCCGAAAAGGTTTTTTTCTTTAATGAATTCAGCAAGTTTTTTTTCGAATTCCGCCTTCATATCTGCAATAAAGAAACGGGCCTGGCGAATAGTCAGGCCCGCATATCATCGATAAATTTTCAAACAGCCTAATACAGCTTTGCATAAAGGCTTTAGTTATTCAGGACTCTTTTGACTTTTCATAATTGCAGTAATTCTGAGATTGGCATAGTCTTTCTGGTTCATATCTAATTTTTCGCCCGCAAGTGCCTGCTTGTAAAGCTCGAGCGCCTCGTCTCTCTGCTGCAGATAAGTATCGAGTATATAGGCCGCTTTATATTTTGCGGGGTAGGGCAGGGTCGAGTCCCACTGGAACGCCCTCTTGTAATAAATAACAGCCAGAGTATAGTCCCTGAAATGTTCGCAGATGCCGCCTGCCATGTATGCAGCCTGGCCGATTTTGTTGCTTGTCGGGAATTTTTTAATGAGCTGATTGTAAACATTGAGCGCCTCGCGAAGTTTTTTCTCATCTTTGGTAACAATGAGCCAGCCGGCGTCCTTTTGGAGCCTTACCCCGTCCTTATACATATAGTCGGCCTCGCTTATCGCTTCGGTGGCTCTTAATGTTTCCGGTGCAACGGCGGCTTCGGGCACGTAATTATACTGGGGAATACCATCGAGCTTGCCAAGCTCATCGTTCGCCCATCTAAGCTTCATATTATTGCCGGTCTTTTCGTAAAATGATATTAAGCTGTTGAGTGCATTGCGGTAAGCCTGCCGGTTTACGGCAACCTGCTCGACATGGTCGGCTTCACCCGCCGAAGGGGCTGAAGCTGTCGGTTCGGTCTTCATTGTGTCCGATAGCAGCGTTGAGGCACCGCTGTCAATTGGGCGGCAGCCGACAACGATATTTATCAGGACAATACACAAACCTGTTAATAGTACTTTTGCCATAGAAGGCCTCCTTTCACTATCAATGGGGATTTGACAGAACCGGTATCCTGCCAAATCCGGTAAATTAAACTATCCCTAAAATCAATTGGTAATTATCTGATAAAAAAGCAGGGCGTCAAGAAAAACTTGTATAAAATTTTGATTCGTTTTTCTGTTTGCCGTCCCGGCGAGGGGGTAAAAAATCTTTGACTTTTCGAGGCCTGATGATAGGATTTGAGTAAAATATATTAGCTTTATTCTTAAATGTGTTTTGCAGCCCGATTGAGGAATCTGCGCGGGCCGCAAGTTCATTATTTATATGGTTTTCGGCAGTGCTTTGCAGTAGTCCTCTGCAGGCAGTTTAGTTGTCTTTAAAGGTACTAAAAGGAAATAAAAGATGTCGCTATTGGTGACAGGGTCGATTGGGATTGATACTGTTACGACGCCTTTCGGGCGAAGGGAAAATTGTCTGGGCGGCTCGGCGATTTACTTTAGCCTCGCTGCCGGCCTTTTCTGTCCGGTGAGGCTTGTAGGCGTAATCGGCTCGGATTGTCCCTTTAATCTTTCAGAAGTTTTCGAGGGCAGGGATGTTGACCTTCGAGGCCTTGAAGTCCGCCAGTTGAGCAGGACCTTCCGCTGGCAGGGGACTTATCACGACACGATGAACGAGGCCATAACGGAAAAAATCGAGCTGAATGTCCTCGCAGAATCACCGCCGAATGTTCCACCGGAATTTCGAGACAGCAAGTTTGTTTTCCTCGCCAATACCGCTCCGGATTTGCAGCTTAAGCTTCTCGAACAGCTTGCATCGCCATCCTTCGTCGCTGCAGATACGATGTCCTGCTGGATAGACGGCCGCCACGACGATTTGCTCGTTCTTCTTAAAAAAATCGATTGCCTGATTATAAACGCCGAAGAGGCAAGAATGCTGGCAAAGGAAAGCAACCTTGTCAGGGCAGCAGAGCTGATTCTCGGGATGGGACCGGCGGTTGTAATCATAAAAAAAGGCGACTGCGGCTCGCTGATGCAGAATAAAAAAAATGAAAGATTTATTTTGCCTGCATTTCCGACATCAGAAGTAAAAGACCCCACCGGTGCCGGAGACAGTTTCGCCGGCGCTTTGATGGGCCGCCTGTCGCAGCTGAACAGGAGCGATTTTGATTCACTGAAGGAAGCCGTTGCATACGGCACCGTCGTTGCTTCGTATGCAATTTCCGATTTCTCTCTGGCAGGCCTGAAGGCAGCTGCACGAGGTGATGTCGATAAAAGATTCGCCGAATTGAAAAAATTGACCCGGTTTTAAGACAGGAAAAAAGATGAGAGTTTTTATCGCAGTTGATATTGATGATTCAGCAAGGGCCGCACTCGGCAGGCTGCAAAAAGAGCTGGAAAAGGCCTCCGGCGTCGATAGGCGCGACGTCAAATGGGTCAGGCCTGAGGATATGCATCTTACTCTCAAATTTATCGGCGAGATGGATGATAAAAAACTTCCCGAAGTTTGCACGGCTCTCGAAGAAGCGGCAAAAAAGCATAATAGTTTCCAGCTTGGTATAGAATCTGTGGGCTACTTCGGAAAAAATGCCGCCACAGTCGTATGGGTCGGCACAGCCGCGGGCAGTGAGTCTTTGCAGAGTCTTGCCGGTGATGTCGAAGAACAGTTGGCACAGGCCGGCTGGCCGAAAGAGGACAGGCCCTTTGCAGGCCATCTTACATTGTGCAGAATAAAAAATCCGAGGGCAGGACGAATCCTTGCGCAGATGTCGGAAAAATACAAGGATTTCAATGCTGGGACCGTTAAAATTGATGATGTAAAGGTTTATCAAAGCGTTCTTATGCCCGCCGGTCCGGTCTATTCGGTATTGTGCAAGTTTAAATTAGGTTAAAGTGTATCGATTTATTATTATGAAAAATATGTTATTGTTTTAACTTTTACGTTTAATAATTTAACTTTGGAGTGGAAAAATGACAAAAATCAAGAAACCAGAAGAGGCCCCTAAGGGCGAAGGAAAGGAATCTATTCTCCAGCGGGTCATCGCGCAAATCGAAAAGCAGTACGGCCAGGGCGCAATTATGCAGATGGATGAGCATAAATATGCTCAAGTCGAAGGCATAAGCACAGGCTCGCTTTCTCTGGATATTGCACTTGGCGGAAAAGGTGTCCCCCGCGGCAGAGTAACGGAGCTTTACGGTCCGGAATCCTCCGGCAAAACAACCCTTGCCCTGCACATCATTTCAAACGCACAGAAACACGGCGGCATTGCAGCCTTCATCGATGCCGAGCATGCCCTCGATACGACCTGGGCAAGAAAAGTCGGTGTCGATGTCAATAGTCTCCTGATAAGCCAGCCGGACACCGGCGAACAGGCACTCGACATTGCTGAGATGCTAATCAGGTCCAATTCCGTCGATGTTATCGTGATAGATTCTGTGGCAGCGCTTACACCGAAGACAGAAATCGAAGGCGAGATGGGCGCAAGTCACGTCGGCCTTCAGGCAAGGCTTATGAGCCAGGCGATGAGAAAGCTCACCGCCATCATCAGCAAAAGCAAAACCTGCCTGATTTTCATTAACCAGATTCGAATGAAAATCGGTGTGATGTTTGGCAATCCCGAGACCACCACAGGCGGACAGGCCCTGAAATTTTACAGCTCCGTCCGTCTCGATGTCCGAAGAATCGGAAGCCTCAAGGACAACGTCAACACCATCGGCAGCCGTGTCCGCGCCAGGGTCGTGAAAAATAAAATTGCCCCTCCGTTCCGGGAGGCGGAATTCGACATTATGTTCGACGGCGGCATCAGCCTCGAGGGCGATTTAATCGATGTCGGAAGCGAATGCGGCGTTATCCAGAAAAGCGGCGCATGGTTTACATTAGACGATGTGCGGCTCGGACAGGGCAGGGAAAACGCCAGGCAATACCTCGTCCAAAATAAAGAGTTGTGTCAGCAGATTAAAGAAAAGATTCTTGCAGCCAAGGGCCTGTCTTAACCGGATTGTGAGGAACAGATGCTAAGTTCTAATCAGATAAGAAGCAGCTTTATAGATTTTTTCAAAGGCAAAGAGCATACCTTCGTGCCAAGTTCGCCGCTGG
>JBFZBH010000106.1:0-5513 GCA_041308525.1 Phycisphaerae bacterium
GTGCTTGCACAATCCTGCTGGAGCCAGTGGGCGAGGAGAAGCTGGAGGTCGGCATTATCGACGTCGCCATCGGGTTCGAGATCGGCGGGCCAGCTAATTTCGTAAATCAGAAGGCCAGCTAATTCGTCGGCAACATAAACGATTCTATCGGAGACATCGAGTTTTGCGGCGTAGGCGATGGTGTTGTGGTCTGCGATGTATTGCGGCTGGGACGGGTTGGAGATGTTGATAATTTGAAGGCCGCAGTTGCCGTCGGCGAGACAGGCGAGCGAGCCTGTGATTGCGATGTCGTTTGCCCAGCCGGCTGTGTCGAGGGAGCCGGTGATAGAGGGCGAGGCGGGGTTGGAGATATCCATAACCTGGAGGCCGGAGGCGAAATCGGCGACATAGGCGAAGGAGTCTTTTATTGCTACGCTTAAGGCCCAGGAGCAGGTTGTGCAGCAGCCGAGCCTGCAGGGCGAGGCGGGGTTGGTGATATCGATGGACTGGAGGCCGCTGCAGCCATCGGCGACGAAGGCATTGTTGCCGCAAACTGCCAAGCCACCAGCCCTGCCGCAGGTATCGCAAAAGCCTGTGCGGAAGGGAGAAAGCGGATTGGAGATGTCGATAATCTGGAGGCCTTCGGTATCGTCGGCGATGAATGCGTAATTGCCGCAGAGAGTGATGTCGGTTGCGTAGCCGTAGGTATCGAACTGTGCGACGGGCAGAGGGAAGGAGGGGTCGGAGAGGTCCATAACCCAGAGGCCGCGGTGCTCTGCGGCGAGGTAGGCGTAATTGCCTGAGACGGCGATGCCGAGGATGGTATTAAAGAGGGGCGGGCTTCTGCCGATGAGGACGGGGTTTGCCGGGTCTGAAATGTCCAGAATAGCAAGGAAGCTGCCGTTGCCGAGGTATGCGCGGTTTCCGGCAACGGTAACAGAAAAGGTTTCACCGCTCCAGCGGCCGATTAGCCTTATGGGCATATTCGCGAATGCTGCGTGGGCGCAAATAGATAAAAGCAGCAATGCGAAGGCGAATTTTCTTCTCATTATTTTCTCCTGCCAATTGAAAATAATCTCTATTTTTTTCTCGATAGCAGTTTATGCGAACAGGCGAGGAAAATCAAGGGAAAAATTCTCTTTTTCCCATTTTTTACAAAACTTTTACGTTGCTGCGTCAAAATGGGCTGTTTTGCTCACATAAACGACCTTCCATTTATTAATAAAGACGCTAAAGGGGCGGAATTGTTACAGGAAAAATTATTATTTTTCAAAAAAGAGATATAGGCACAAAGGGGCAAAGGGGTAGAGGCACAGAGGGGCGGAGGCACAGAGAAGAGTGAAGAGTGAAGGGTTAAGGGTACAGGGTAATGCGTATGGCGTATGTCAAGTTCGTAATGCGTACGTAGTAATGCGTATGTTCCGTCTTCGTAACAATATACTACATTGTGACTACACCGGACAGGCGTAAGGCGGGAGGGGTTACCATTGGGCTTCGTAGTATGGGCCGATGGGGCCTTCGCGTTTTGGCTCCGGTCGGCTTTTGATGATGGCTTCGGCGATGGCGATATCGGTTTTGTAGGTGATTTTAATATTGGAAGAATCGGTTTCGACGATGGAGACTTTTTCGCCGAGGGCCTCGACGAGCTGGGCGTCGTCGCTGATTTTGTTTTTGTCGAGGTTCTTGAGATTGGCGTAGGCCTTTTTTATGAGTGCGGCATCGAAGACCTGGGGTGTCTGGCCTTCGTATAGATCACTGCGGTCAACAGTTTTTACGATTGAGCCATCTTTGACTTTTTTGAGGGTGTCGGTGACGGGAGCGGCGAGAATTGCGGCGCCGGTTTTTGCGGCTGCGGTGATGACGTCATCGACCCATTTGGATGTGATGCAGCAGCGGACGGCATCGTGAATTGCGACAAGGTCGATGTCGCTTTTGACGAGAGCGAGGGCATTGCTGACTGTTTCGAATCGCTCGGAGCCGCCGAGGCAGATTTTTACGTTGAAGAATTTGAGGTTGGGGCCCCATTTGACTTCGATAAGCTCCTGGTCTTCTTTGGGGATGGCGAGGAGTATCTGTTTTACATCATCCCTGTTTGAAAATGGTTCGATGCTTCGGAGGAAGACGGCGCGGCCGGAGACATCGACGAAAGGTTTTTTTCGCTGGCCGCCGAAGCGGCTGCCCTTGCCTGCTGCACAAATTATGACTGCGACAGTTTTTGACATTCTTTATTCCTTCATTTATTTCGAATTCTGTATAGGATTTTTCTGCAAATCATATTAGTAATCAATGCCCTTTCTGGCACAAAGGCCTTTGTCGAAGGGGTGCTTAATTTTTTTCATTTCTGTGACAAGGTCAGCGAGGCCGAGGAGCTCATTTGTAGCGCCGCGGCCAGTGAGGACAAGCTCGACGGATAAATTTTTGGATTTAATGATTTTTCGGACATCAGAAAAACGGGCGAGGCCTGCTGAGAGGCAAAAGACAAGCTCATCGAGAATAATAAGGCTGTATTTGTTTGTCTTTGCGGTGCGGGCGATTTTTTCGAGGGCCTTTTTAACGGTCTTTTTGGCCTGTTCTTTTGCGGTTTCATCTTCGAGGGATTTTAACAAGTCCCATTTTAAATCGAGGGATTCGACAGTTACGGATTTTGCTGCATCCCTGAGGGCCTTGCGTTCGCCGAGATTGAGGGATGCTGGTTTGAGGAACTGGTAAATGAGGACCTTGTTTCCGTGCCCTGCACAGCGCAGTGCGAGTCCGAAGGCAGCGGTTGTTTTGCCTTTGCCATCGCCTGTATATATATGTACGAGACCTTTTTTGGGCATAGCAATATATTAAAGGAAAAAGAGGAAAATTTAAAAGTAAAAAAGTCCGGTTTTCGCCAACGAGGCACCAAAAAGAGAGTAATTTCTGCGCGATTTAGAGGGGCCAGAAAAGCTGCATTTGAGTCCTTTAAAACGGACAGAAAGGGCCGGAAAAAATGGCGAGTCCAGGGTCAGGGCGGTTTTTTTATGCAAAAAACGCCATTTATGGGCCTTTGCGCAACCTTATGTTAAACAGCGACTTATAATGTTTTGAAGTGAAAAGCAGGGTTTGTGTGAAAAAAATTTCTCTATTTTAACGAAATTTCAGTTGACAGAAGCGTGGGCGAAATGTTATTGTCTGATAATAGGCAGGGCTGGCCAAGTGATGAAAAGAGAGTTTACAGCCTGTTTTATAATTTAAGAGAGGATGCTTGGAAGGGTGAGAAAGACTCGTTCATGGAAGGGTGTTGTATTAATCCCTGAAGTGAAAACATATCAAGGAACCTTCTTTTAGCCTCCTGACAATCAATTAAACTTGTGTTCAAACGCTGGTTTGCGGCAGAAATTCGTCGCTGGCAATGGTCGTTTGGCGTGTAGCCAAACAAATTTTTTTAGACGAAGATTTGTCCAGAACGGCGGAGGTACGTTTAGTTTGTGTAGAACTAAACAAGGGTGTTTGAAAAATTTATTAGTGAAGAAGAGATTTTTGAAAGAAGGAGAAGATGATGAAGAAACTATTAATTCTCATTGCAATATTTGCCATGAGCAGCACAGCCAATGCCCTCATATTCGAGGACAATTTCGATCATGCCTGGACAGCTGACTGGGGATATATCGATTACAGAGGCTGGGATGCTTCAGGCGGAGCCGCTTACAGTATCGGCGGATGGGATGGTTTTCAGTCCCTTGCTGATCCTGCATCCGGCCAGAAAGCAACACTGCTTGCTTACAATTATGTTGAAACATTAGAGAACGGCAACACAGGTATGTATCAGGCACCATATCCTGGTCCAGATCATGCATGGTCGCCGGAAAATCCTCTCGGAGAACGTAATGGTGTATTGAGAATCGCGACAGTAAACGGCGCATGGACTGACGCGGCGAACACAGGCGCATTCCTTTATAAGAATGTAGCCGGGAATTTCGTTGCCGAAGTAGAAGTAGTCGCCAGAGATTACTGGTGGCATGCCTGCGGCGGTCTGATGGCCAGAGCAGCCAATCCTAACGGAGCTGGCGCAAGCGAGAACTGGGTATATCTGTCCCATTTCCCGAACTGGAACGTCGGAAACCATATCCGCAACACAGTCAATGGGTCCAGTGCAGAAATGGGTATAAGTGGTTATCCTAGCGAACCATATCTGCAGCTTTCCAGAATTGGAACAACGTTCTACTTCAAGGTCAGCTCTGATGGCATCAACTGGGTATCTCTGAACGGTCTTGAGAACGGTGTTGACAGACCCGACATTGGCGATGTTCAGGTTGGTATTTGGGCTGCAACATACAGCGACCTGGCCAGCACCTGGGACTTCGACAATTTCTCAATCGGTGTTCCGGAACCAGCAACAATTACGTTACTCGGCCTCGGCGGACTTTTCCTCATTCGCCGTCGCAAATAGCTGATGTTTAGAGGAGAAGAAAGGGTGTTTATGAAAAGACTGATTTTCTTAACAGCCTTGATTTTAGTGGTGATTTCGGTCAATAGTACTTATGCCGTGCTGCATTATTGGACAGGCCAGGCTTCGGATGACTGGAGTGATTTAAACAACTGGACAAGACAGACTACAACCACTCCGCTTCCACCGGCTGCTTCGGCTACTCTGCCGAGTTCGCTTGATGAGGCTTGTATTGACTTCTCACAGGTCGTTGCAACTTATGATTCTCCATACAATCTTGTTATTGACTCAAGTGATTACATTGAGATCGAGCGACTGACAGTCAGGAAATTCGGAAGTGTTTCAATGACTGGTGGTGACCTGTATATGATGGGCGCATCAGGCAGATGGCGAGTTGGCTGGCGCGGCGGTGATGATTCCTATATGAACGTTACAGGCGGAACTATTACCACCAAGTACACATTACAGATGTCGGACAACCAGGGAACGGCTGGTGCGAGCAAGTCCAGACTTGATTTCGCCAATGCGACCGCTTCTATCGGTCGTGAAATCATTATGGGCGATACTACGAATCCAACCAGTACTATCGTGTTCAATTTTTATAGCGGAAGCTTAACCACAGGCACAGATGCTACACTGATTTCTTCCTCGAATATAAAGAACGGCACACTGAATATGTTTGACGGCTCTCTTATTCTGGAAGGAACACTGACAGTCGGAGCTGCCAATACAGAAGGACGTATTAATCTTTCTGGCGGCACGATTTCCGGCGCAACAAATCTGGTGCTTAACGGTTCAGCCTCTGGTGCAGCGAACATCGACATTACTGGCGGCAAGCTGATATTCAATGGCGATCTTAGGACTGCCATTGACGGATATGTCACAAGCGGCCGCATACTGGGCTACGGAGTTCAGGGCGGATTTGAAGTCGGGACACCGGACCCGCCGGGAAATCTTCGCTGGTATTATGACGGCGAATTTACCTCTCTGTGGGCGGTTCCTGAGCCAGCAACTTTGACACTGTTCGGACTGGGTGCATTGATGATGATTCGAAAGAAACGCTAAAGTCTAAGGCGTATGTTTAAAGCTTTTCCGGGGCTTGCATTTCGGTGCAGGCCCCGGT
>JBFZBH010000107.1:0-5510 GCA_041308525.1 Phycisphaerae bacterium
ATATTTTTTCTTACTGCGCAGAAACCGACCTTGCCCTCGGCAATCAGGCATCTATGTGAGCAAAGATAGCACTGTGTTTTATTGTCCTCGGCTTTTTTCCAAAAAAGCGCTTCTTTAAGGTTTCCCGATTCCGATTTCATAGCAATCCTCCAGAATATGAATCGGATGAACTGTTTTTTTATCAACAAGATGCTCTATCTGCATAGCACAGGCAGAGCATTGGGTCAAGATAGTATCTGCTTTTGTCTGTGATAAAGCAAGCCTCAGGTTCCCGGAGATTTTTTCGGAGAGGTCGTAGTTTTTCTTCTGCATACCGAAGGTGCCGGCAAGTCCGCAGCAGCCTGCATTGAGGTCGATGACCTTAAGTGCACAGTACTTTTCGAGAAGCTCAATAGCGTCCCCTGCCCTGCCGAGCGCGAGAAGATGACAGGGCGCGTGATATGCGAAAGTACCATCGATTTTTTTAGAAGGCTTTTTCAGTTTTCCGTCTTTGAATAAATCCAGAAGATAGCTGGTCAATTCGAAAGTATTCTCGCTGACAAGCTGAGCATCGGAACCTGCAACGAAATATTGAAGCTCCTTTTTAAGATACAGTGCAGCAGACGGCTCTGAGCAAATAATTTTGTATCCTTTTTTGACTGCATCGGAAAGATTGTTTACGATGAACTGCAAATCTTTTTTGGCAGTCTTTATGTCACCATAACAAATTGCGGGCAATGGCACGGGCCGCTGCGGAGGCAATATTACTTCAATATCGTTATGACGGAGGACATCTAAAACAGCAAAACCGAGGGTATGGTCATTGTAATTGACAAAGGTATCGCAAAAGTATGCGACCTTATCTATCGGATTAGCAGCAGCTTCCTTCGAGGCGAGGTATTTTCGGGCCTTTTTAAGAAACGTTCCCTGTGCAAAGGCCGGCAGAGACCTTCTTCTATCAAAGCCTGCCAGTTTTTCAAGAATCCATTTAAAAGGGAGGAGGCCGGTCACAAAATTCGAAATAATTGCAAACGTGCTGCCAAGTTTGCTTAGATAGCGGTTTTTACTTAATGCAATCTCTGTTTTTGTCAGGCCCATTCTTTTTGCATATTCGGTCCTTGCAACTATAACCAGTTTGGAAATATCAACACCTGAGGGACATTCAGCAGAGCAGAGATTGCAGTTAATACACAAATCGAGGATTTTTTTGAAATCGGATGAATTAAAATCCTCATCAGATAATCGGCCCGTTGACCAGTAGCGAAGGATGCTCGCCTTTGCCCTTGAGCTTGCAAGCTCCTCATCCAATGCCCTGAATACAGGACACATCCTTAGGGCTGAATCGTTCGAGAGGCAAAGAGCACATCCATTGCACTGGTCAAGCTCCAAACCAAGCTCATTTTCGGAAAGAAGCAAATCAGTCTTGAGGATTTGGGCAGAGGGACGGAAAGCGGCTTTAAGATTTTTTGCCATTACGTCACTATCGGGATTTATGATTTTCCCAGGATTTATTATGCCGGCGGGGTCGAAAATATTTTTGATCTGACAAAGAACATTATAAAACTTCTCGCCATACTGCGCTTTGACAAAGGGAGCCCTTACAAGGCCGACGGCATGCTCGCCGCTGATTGAGCCGCCAAGCGAATGTGCAATTGCAAAAACTTCATTTGCGACAGCCTTCATTTTTTCTATATCAGCAGGGTCGCTTAAATCGAGATAGGGACGGATGTGCAGGAGACCATCGCCGGCGTGACCATAGTAAGTCAGAAGGATATCGTATTTTTTGCCGAGCTTCTCTATCGAATTAATATATTCGCCAAGTCTTGTGTTATCGACAGAGACATCCTCGACGAAGGGAACGGGGTGTTTATTGCCTTTTTTTCTGTCGAGAAGCGGGACAGCATCTTTGCGCATTTTCCAGAGGCGTTTCTGCTGATTCGAGTCGAAAATTTCTCTTTGTGAAATTATCAAATCCCCGACTATCGAAGATGTTTGCTGAATTTTTTCTCTCACTTCATCAGCAGCGCCCGTATGTTCGACCAGCAGAACCGCTTTGGCAGTCAATGGTAAAATGTCACGGTACTGGGGCATTGCTTCAGCAGCGAGGGCCATCAAGCTGCTATCCATCATCTCACAGGCAGCTGCACCGGTCTGAACAATCAGAGGAACTGCCTGTGCCAATTTTTCGAGCGAATCGAACTGCAATTCGAGCAGGGCTTTAGAGGAAGGAACAGGAACTGAGCGCAGTTTAATTTTTGTAAAGACAGCCAGCGTTCCTTCAGAGCCTGCAAAAAGACGTGCCAAATCTATTTTGTCATCGTGAAAGATTCCTGCTATAGAATAGCCGCAGCGATTGCGTCTGGTTTTCGGAAGCGATGAATTGATTACCTGCTGATTAGCTTCGAGGAGTGAATGGCACTTTTGGCCAATAAAAGATGCGCCGATATTTTTTAAATTGATGTCGAAATTATTTGTAAACTCAATGACAGAGCCATCTGCTAAAACTGCTTCAATGCTTTCTATATAATCGGCCATATATCCAAACTGAAGCGAATGAGCACCGGTTGCATTGTTTGCGATGCATCCGCCGACAACCGCCCTGTTGGAAGTCGAAGGGTCCGGACCGATTTTTCTGGAAAACTTTGCCAAATAATTATTCACATCGTCAAGCACTGCGCCCGGCTCACAAAGAATAGATGAGCCGTTATCAGATGAGCTTATTATTCGATTCATAAACTGCCTGATATCGAGGACAATTCCGGAACAGAGCGATTCTCCCGCAACTCCGCTGCCTGCACCGCGGGGTGCAATTGGAATTTTATTTTCCGCTGCATATTTGACGACGCTTACAATATCTTCAATGTCACGCGGGACGACAACGCAGGCGGGCAATATCTGGTAAATGCTCGCATCGCTGCTGCAGGCAATTCTGTGCAGGAGGTCGCTGAAGACAAGACCATTAACAATCTTTGTTAAATCAGAGCCAATTTCCTGCGATGTTTTGTTCATTTTTATACAATTTATAAAACGATGAATGTAATTTTAAATGCTCGACAATACGCCGGTGCTGAGGGATGAGAGGTCTTCTTTGCTGAGCCTTCCTGTTATGAACTTCTGAACAACGGGGTCCGAGTGATTGCGGATATAGTCGGCGTCGCCATCGGCAAGAATCTTTCCGTCATGGAGCATAATAATCCGGTCGCTGATTTTATATACGCTCGTCATATCGTGAGTGACGGCAATGCTTGTAAGACCGAGTTCTGTTCGAAGCTTCAAAATAAGCTCATTGATAACATCGGAGCGGATAGGGTCAAGGCCTGTTGTCGGCTCATCATAAAGTATAACTTCGGGATTCAGGGCAATTGCTCGGGCAAGGGCAACGCGTTTACGCTGACCGCCGGAAAGCTGCGAAGGTAAATATTTCTGGAATCCATCGAGCCCGACGAGCGCAAGCTTGGCCTTTACAGTCTTGCGTTCAGCGGCGAGGTCGAGGTTTTTATTATAGAACTGCCTGATTGGAAACATAACATTTTCTTCGACGGTAAGGCTGTCGAACAATGCACCGCTTTGAAAAAGAAAACCGAAATGCGAACGTATCGCGTTAAGCTCATCTTCATCGAGGTTGTCTATTCTTTGGCCTTTGAAATAAACTTCACCATTAGTCGGCCTGACAAGAACAATCATATGTTTTATCAGGACAGTTTTGCCGCAGCCGCTGGGGCCGATTATGACGGTAGTTTTGCCTTTTTGAATATCGAGGGAAATATCTTTAAGGACAACATTGCCGCCGAATTTCTTGGTGACATTTTTAAGGACGATGATGCCGCCGTTATTGTTCGATTCATTCTGTTTATTCGAGTTATTTTTATCCAATTTCGGACCTCTTTGGCGCGACTTTCAAATCAGACTCTTTATAGGCCAGATGGTATTGTAAATCGCCTTGAAGATTACCGCCAGAGCAAAATCGAGCGCGAGGATTGAAATAAAGCTTGCGACAAACGCCTCCGTGCAGGCTTGTCCCACGCCCTGCGCGCCGTTTTTACAGTGAAAGCCCTTATAGCAGCTTATTGCTGCAATGGCTGAACCGAAGAAGAAGCCCTTTGCGACACCGACAGCCAAGTCCCAGAACTCGACACCTGAGGCACTGAAGCTCCAATAGGCCCTCCCATTGATTCCGAGCTGAAATGTACTGACCAGAAAGCCGCCGATGCTGCACATTAAAACTGCAAAAACAATAAGCAGCGGCGTGAGAAAAAGACAAGCGAGAACTCGCGGCGCCGCCAGATAGCGAATCGGGTCGGTCCCCATACTTCTAACAGCTTCGATCTGTTCGGTGACTTTCATAGTGCCCAGCTCGGCTGTCAGGGCGCCGCCGATCCGCCCTGCAAGCATAACCGCTGCTAGGACAGGGCCAAGCTCCTTTACGCCTGTAATATTTATCAGCACGCCGATTCGCTCTTCGAGCCCCATGTAGGCAAGCTGGTCATACGCCTGAATTGCAAGGGTCATACCGACGAATGCACCGGTTATCATTATCACCGGGACTGAGCGGACACCGATGATAAACATCTGCGAAAAGACAAGGGGATACTCTTCAGGTCTAAAGCAGGTCGCAACAGAGGCAACAAAACTTTGCCAGACAAACCTGCCGAACTTACCGGCACTGTCCAAATCCTCCACAACTTTCGCTCCCAATGCGGCAATCATAAAACCTCCCGTATAAAAAGGTTTTCAAAAAATTTCGTCATTAAAAATTTTTTTAGATATCATTAATCTTCCGGCTGAACATTTTCCCATATTTCTAGCTCGGTGAGGCCGGAAAAGTTTTTACTGCCCCTGTGTGTAAAGACAATACGCACTTTCGAGGTATTGACCTGCTTAATGACAACTGTATTGACTGCTCCTCCAAGAGGTTTTGACGGAGTACGTTTTACAATTTCGGCATCAGCCCAGTCGTTTCCATTCCAATACTGGACCTTGTAATCTTTCGGGGCCTGCACCCCCCCGCCGTCATCGTAAATATGGAGCATAAGGCAGCCGACTTTTTGCTCTTTGCCGAAATCAATCTGCACCCAGTCAGAAGGATTCGTAGATTCGAATGCAGTCCAGCGGTTTCTCGGTTCAGGCCTGAAATTGCTGACGCCATCGTTGATTTCCGATGCCTTGTCAAAACCCGAAGTGTAGGACGCGCTGGCCTTCGGGAAATCCTTTCCGGTTTTATTATAGGCGATATTGTTCGTCGGAACAGATGCTTCGGCAAGCGGCAATGTCGCTTTGCCCCAGGCCTCGAATTCGGTGAGGCCGGTATAGAAACCGGCCCGGTGCGTAAAGACAGCCCTGATTTTCGAAGTCTTTATTTCCGGGAAATCGATTGTGTTTGCCCTGTGCCCTTCGGGCTTCTGGAAGTTCCTCTTCTGGCCAGGGACTTCTTTCCAGCTTTTTCCATCCCAATACTCCAGTTTAATCTCGGCCGGCGCCTTTATCCTGTCGTCATCTTCGAGTAAATAAAGCTGAACGCGGCTGATGGGCCT
>JBFZBH010000108.1:0-5470 GCA_041308525.1 Phycisphaerae bacterium
TTTCCATTGAAAATCGCACTGAGAAAAAACAGGTATTGCCGCCTGTGTGAGCAGGACAACAACAGCGGGTATGTAAAATTTAATGTAAGATTTTATACTAAACCGCATTGTTAATAATATACAAAATTTGTCCTATAATTTCAAGCATTTTCGCTGCTATTTGAGGGGAAACGGCTTGCAGGTTTGTTTATAAGGCCTTCAACGAAATATTTTTTTTGATCCGATGAAGGATTTGTCCCAGTCTTTCCAGACAGGTTCAAAGCCGTGTGACTTAATGAGTTCAGCGATTTGTGCGGGGCTTCTTTCGTCTGCGATTTCGAACTGGCTAAGACTGTCAGAATATTTCGAGTAACCGCCCGGATTGGTTTTGCTGCCTGCGGACATTTTGGTTATACCGAGCATTATGAGATGGTCTCTTAATTGCGGCCTTTCGCGAGTCGAGAGGACAAGACCGGCATCTGCAAAGCACAAGCGAAGTGCCGTCAGCATTTGCACGAGATTTTTGTCGCTGAGCTGATGCTTGAACTGGCAGCGGACACTGTCAGCGGGACGAAGCCGCGGAAATGAAAATGAGATGCGAGATTGCCAGTATCTTTTCATAAGATGGTGTGCGTGCTCTGCAAGGGCGAGAGTTTCGAGCCGGAAATCCGCAAGGCCCAACAGAGCGCCTAATCCTATTTCTCTCATTCCTGCCTGTGCAATGGAATCTGATGCTGCAAGACGTCGGTCATAATCAGATTTTGGGCCTGCGGGATGAAAATACGCATAAGCCTTGCGGTTATAAGTTTCCTGATAAATCGTTACGCCTTCGATGCCTGCTTCGAAAAGTTTTTTATATTCATCGGTGTTAAGCTGGTAAATTTCTGCGGCGATGAAGCTGAATTTCTCTCGGAGTTTTTCCGAAAGCTTCGAAAGGTAATCAATTGAAATAAATTCCCTGTCTTCACCTGAAACAAAAAGAATGTCACTGAATCCTTCCGACGCAAGTATGTCAGCTTCTGCTATAGCCTGTTCGATTGTCAGCCTCTTTCTTTCGGAGGTGCTGTTGTTATTGAATCCGCAGTAAAGGCAGCTGTTTATGCAGTAGTTTGAAAGATACAGCGGCGCATAAAGTCTGATTGTCTTGCCGAATCGCTGAATGGTCAGCTTATGAGCAGCTTGTGCCATTTCTTCGAGATAATTTTCAGCAGCAGGTGATATAAGAGCGAGAAGCTTTTGGAAGCTATAGCAACCAGGCCTGTCAGTTAACGCCTTTTCAACATCCGCAGATGTTATCTTCTGCAGTACTTGCTGCAGCGTCTGGCCGTCTCCATCGAGCATCTTTTCTGTTAATATAGATTTTATATTCTCAGCGGACATTTTACTGGTCTCTTAAAAAACCTGTCAAAGGACTTGAGGCGCTTGCCTTTTTGCTCGATGATGCTGCTCCAGCTTGATAAGACAATCTTCCGGCTTCGACCGCCAGCTTAAAAGCCTTCGCCATCTGGGCAGGATTATCAGCAGTTGCTATCGCAGTATTGACAAGGACAGCATCGGCCCCTATCTCCATTGCCTCAGCCGCGTGTGAGGGCAGGCCGAGACCTGCATCAACGACTACAGGGACATTTGCCTGCTCGATGATTATTTCGATTGCCGCACGGGTCTTCAATCCCTGGTTAGTTCCGATTGGACTGCCTAAGGGCATTACGGTTGCTGTACCGATATCCTGAAGTCTTTTTGCAAGGATTGGGTCAGCATTAATGTATGGCAGCACCACAAATCCTTCCTTCACAAGAATTTCAGCCGCCTTTAGAGTTTCAACAGGGTCTGGCAGAAGATAGTAAGGGTCGGGTGTTACTTCGAGCTTTACCCAGTTGATTGAAGTAGCGGCGCGGGCAAGCCTTGAAAGCCGGACTGCTTCTTCTGCGCTTCTTGCGCCGGAAGTATTCGGTAGCAGCAGGTATTTTTTCCTGTCGATGGCGCTTAACGTATCATCGTTTTCGTTTTCTATATCGACACGCCGAAGGGCAACGGTGACAATTTCACAGCCGCTTGCGTCAAGTGCCTGTGCCATAACGGCAGACGATGAAAATTTGCCTGTGCCTACGAGCAATCGTGAATTAAATTCTTTTCCAGCGATTATCAGTTTTTCCATTTATCAGCCTCCGGGGACAAATCTGACTAATTCAATTTTTTGTCCCTCTGTTAATTTCGTTGCTGAAAACCTGTCACGCTCGATTATTTGACCATCGATTTCCGCAACAACCGTTTCGGCTTTGACATTCAATTTTTTAAGCAGATCAGCCAGTGTTCCCGGAGTTCCATCGGGAAATTGCCTTTCACTGCCGTTAATTTTTAATGTGTTCATATATTAACCTGCAAAAATATCCTTCTCGATTCTTTATTTTATAATTTCATCAATCAGTATTTCAATAATTGCGTTTGCCTGTTGGCTTGCAGCAATCCAGACCCTCGGTGCGGTCAGAGGCAGGCCTGTATCGATTCCGCTCTGGTTATCGCCGACAAGGATAAGTCGTTTCGAAATCCTTCGGGTGAGTATCTGGTTGCTGCTGCCGTAACCTGCAAGGCCGCTTGCTGAAACTATAACGGCTTTTTCCATTTTTGCCAGGACGGTCTGGACAATCATTTGTTTCTGGTCGGCCTTGTCGAAACATTCAGCAATCACATCGGCATCGGCAAAAAGCTTCGGAATATTTTCTTCAGTCAGCTTTTGCTGATAACCTGTAATCTTCAGTTCTGGATTGATTCGAAGAAGATTCGCTGTCAAGGCTGCGACTTTTTCCTGCCCAACCTGGTCGAGAAAATACTGCTGGCGGTTTAAATTGCTAATTTCGACTTTATCGAAATCGGCAATAATAAGCCTGCCTATATTGGCCCTTGCAAGGGCCATAGCAACTGTCGAGCCAAGCCCGCCGAGACCGGCTATTGCGACCGTCGCCTGTTTTAATTTTTTATTTATATCTGGCATTTTCGCCGCCAAAATAAAAGGCACCCCTGCAAAGGAGTGCCTCAAAAATCCTGTTAGTTGAGCCTTCCTTCGCAGGTCTTAACCCGATCAGGTTCGTAGGGTCTGCCTCAGCAGTTCGATTAAAAAAACTGCTGGGGCAATCTCAGCTTTCGGCCAATACAGCCTTTTAGCTCCCCTGGCTGCCTGTTATTAATTTTAATGATATGATAATAAAATATTATGGTTTTTGCAAGTAAAGTTTTTATTTGCAAAAAGGGCTTTTCATGATAAAATAATATAGCTTTAAGTCGTTTTAGTACATTGAAATGATATTTAACATAGTTTGCAGGAGGATTGGGAAATGAAAAAAATCACATTTCTTTTCATTCTTGCCGCTCTGGCAAATCAAATCCAGGCAGGTCAGATAATCGGCCAGTTGACAGACCCTGTTGATATGAACATAGATGCCTACACAGATATAATAAGCGCCCGGGTGGAAAAAAATGGTGAACAGCTTACCTTTGTTATCGAAACCAGAGGCAATATACCTGATGCATCAGTTCTGCCCGAATTTGATGATACAATCACCTATCTCTGGTTAGTCAATGCCGATATGAATCCCAGAACCGGCCAGAGCACTTGGAATAATGTCAGCAGCGAATTTAACGTCCGGGGGGTGATAAGCCGAGACCCGAATCGGGCGGGCGGATTCGTCGATGTTACAGGAGCTATGGAAGGCGGTGGTGGAGGCGGAACTGTCGTTGTTCAGGCCAACCGCATACAGATTACGATAGATAGAGGACAGATAGCTTCTGTAAAGCGTTTCTTATGGAAGTCTGATGCCTTCAAAGATTTTCACGGATATGGCGAAAGTAACAATCAGCCGACACCGATGTCGGGCTTTGCACGAGCATGCCGTTATGGAGTTCTGTTCGATGCGAATGACCTTGTACAATCGGTTGAAGATAGGCTGTTGGCCTTTATAGGTGGGGATCCCTGCACTGCTGTTATAGATTTAATCAACCAGAATGGCGGTGACTTTCCCGTATTTCTTTCGATGGAAAGAAAATACCCTGATCAGAACAATTACCAGATTTTTGCTCAGGCGATGGGGCATAGCGGTATAAATCATTTGCGCACTTTCAGCAGGCTTGATGTGGAAAACGCCGCCCCGAATGCTTTTGGGGAAAGCCAGACAAGTGCAAGCTGCGACAACAATTTTGTCCTTGATGGTGAGCCGGGCCAGACTGGTATGATTCCACAGGGAGTGTTTTTCCTAAAATTTATTCATAACTATCGTCTTTTTGCCCTTGATATGCAGGGGCAGGCATCGGCGAGAAGCTTCGCTCAAATTGTACTCAACCGATATGAACCGCTTGAAATGATAGATGTCTGGGTTCATCAAAAGCAGGTATGGAACGAAGATGTTTCGACAAACTATGAGCAGCAAATTGATTTGGCGGATTATGGATTGGAGTTTGGAGTAACTTACAGGATTTCATCGCTTCTTGTGGATGTTTCAGCTGTTCCGACTGAAACGACTTATGCAGAAGCTGTTACAGATGCAACATTAAACGCATCCATCGACGTAATCGGGCCTGAGGGGGATATTGATGGAGACTGGGATATTGATTTTGCAGATTTGGCGATTATGGCGAATAACTGGTTTGTGAATTGGTAATTCTTATCGCGTAAAAAAATTTACCTGCTTGACATAAAGCCGACCCGTTCTTATTATAAGAAAAAAAGTAATCATACGATAAGGATGTCTTGAAAAATGGCAGGTAAGGGATTTACACATCTTCATTTGCACAGTCAGTATTCGCTTCTCGATGGTGCGATTACTTTCGAGCGTCTTCTTGAGCGGTGCAAAAAGCTCAAGATGGATTCTGTTGCTGTTACCGACCACGGAAATATTTTCGGAGCGGTGGAATTTTACATCAAGGCAACAGCTGCGGGCATCAAACCGATTATAGGAATGGAATCTTATATCGCCCCCGGCAGCAGGCTGTCGAGACAGAAAAGTAGCATAAGCGATGCAGCATATCATTTAGTTCTGCTTGCACAGAATTACACCGGATACCGCAACCTGATAGAGCTATCCAGTACAGGGTTCGTCGATGGTTTTTACTACCGGCCTCGAATCGATAAAGAAGTCCTTGCTAAATATAACGAAGGCTTGATAGTGACAACGGGCTGTCTTAAGGGTGAAATAGCATCATTACTGGCAGCAGGAGACGAAATAGGAGCAGCTGCCGCCGTCGAAGGTTTCCTTAAGATATTCGGCCCCGACAGGTTCTTTATCGAGATTCAAAAACATACAGGCGATGACCTTAAAGTTTATCAGGCACTGGTCGATTTAGCAAAAAAGATGGGTGTCGGGCTTGTCGCAACGAATGATGTCCATTTTCTTGAGGAGGAAGATTACGAGGCGCATAATTGTCTCTGCTGCATCAGCAGCGGTAAAGTGACCAGCGATCCCACGAGGCTCATTTACCCAACGGATGTTTTTCTAAAAGACCC